>JACQVP010000045.1 GCA_016209715.1 Candidatus Omnitrophota bacterium | reverse complement strand
GATCAGGGGGTCGGCTTTGTCAAGAAAGGCCGCCGGCTTCGGACGAGAAATCCAGCGGCCTTTTAGTCTTCTTATAACAGGCTGGAACAATTCTTCAAAAATGCGCTCACTGGAGTGTCGCCTGGCGCTCGGCCAATGCGCCGACACACTTGCGGCAGAGCGTCGGATGATTCGAAAACGCCCCGACCTCGGTGGAATAATTCCAGCACCGTTCGCATTTGGAGCCGGCCGCCTTGGCGATCTCCAGAGAAAGCTCCACGCACCGCCCGAATAAATTTTCGAACCGCCGCGCCGGGCCGGGACCGGTTTCCGGGCTCAAAACAATGCCGGACACGACAAAGGCCAGCGCCAGGTCCTGGCGGCGATCCTCGAAGATGCTGCGGACGGCCTCCTCGGCGATTCCGAACCGCACTTCCGCTTCCAGGGGGCTCCCGATCTCACCCCGCGCCCGCATGGCCTCGATCATTTCGTTGACCGCGTCTCTCAATTCCAGGATCCCGCGCCAGTCCTGGATCAAGGCCGCGGCTCCGGGAACCGGGTCCGATGCGGGCCAGAAGGCGGCGTGGACGCTGGGGCAGTCTTTTTCGAAAACGTAGGAACCCCAAACTTCCTCCGCCGTGAAGGGAAGGACCGGCGCCAGGACTTTGACGAGCGTCTTGAGAATGGCGTGAAACGCCGTTTGCGAGGAACGCCGCTTCGACGATTTCGGGGAGGCGGTGTACATGCGGTCCTTGAGGGCGTCCAAATAAAAATTGCTCAGCTTCACGGTGCAGAATTCGTGCACCTGTTTGTAGATCTGATAAAACTCGTAACGCTCGTAGCTCGCCTCCACGCCCTTCAACAGTTCGGCCAATTCGGCCATGACCCAGCGGTCGATGGAATCCATTTCCGCCGGCGCCACGCGGTCGGTCTCGAAATCAAAATCGAAGAGGTTCCCGAGGAGATAGCGGAACGTATTGCGGATGCGGCGATACGCTTCCACCATGCGGGCCAGGATCTCGCGGGAAAGACGGACGTCGTATTGATAATCGCAGGAAGAGACCCACAAGCGAAGCACGTCGGCGCCGAAATCTTTGATGACCTGCTGCGGACTGATGACGTTACCCGCCGACTTCGACATCTTCTTTCCTTCTCCGTCCACCACAAATCCGTGGGTGAGCACGGCCTTGAAGGGGGGGATCCCGTCCAGCGCCGAACCGGTGATCAGGGCGACCTGAAACCACCCCCGGTGCTGGTCTGAGCCTTCCAGATAAAGGTCCGCCGGATGCCCCAGCCCCCAGCCGCCGTACTTGAGCACCGCCTGATGGCTGACGCCCGAGTCGAACCAGACATCCAGGATGTCCTTCTCTTTTTCAAATTCCCCGGAGCCGCAGACGCAACGATGACCGGCCGGCAGGAAATCACCGGCCTCTTTCTCAAACCAAATGTCCGCGCTGTCCCGCGAGAAGGCCTCTTCTATCCGTCCGGCGATGGCCCGAAAAACAGGATTTCCGGCCAAAGATTTCGTGTCGAGTCCGAAAGGCCGGGAGCATTTCTTGCAAGAAAGCACGGTGATGGGCACGCCCCAGTACCGCTGGCGCGACAAACACCAGTCCGGCCGCGTCTCGACCATCGACCCGATCCGGTTGCGTCCCCAATCGGGGTAAAACGCGATTGAATCGCGTATCCTCTCCGTGAGCGAGCGCCTGAGACCGTGCTCATCGATCTTGAGAAACCATTGCTGCGTCGCGCGGAAAAGCACGGGTTTTTTGCAGCGCCAGCAATGCGGATAGGAGTGGGAATATTCCTCGGAAGTCACGAGAGCGCCTTTTTCCTTCAGGAGCTCGACGATCTTGGTGTTGGCCTTGAACACGTTCATCCCCTTGAATTCGGGATAGGCCTCGGCCCATCCGGTGTCCGGGTCATCCGTGAATCTTCCTTTGGCGTCGACCGGAGAGAGAATCGGCAGACCGGATTCGAGGTGCCCGTACCGGTAATCTTCTTCCCCGTGGCCGGGGGCGATGTGGACGATCCCCGTCCCGTCGGTGCTTGAAACGTAATCGGCAAATATCCGCCGCGAGCTCCGTCCGAGGAAAGGATGAAGGGCCGTTTTCGCCGGAATTTCGGCGCCGGAGAAGCGGTCCAGCACTTCACATTTATGCCAGCCCAGTTTGGAGCGCAACGCGTCTGCGAGTTCCTCGGCAAACACAAAAATCCCGCGCTCCGTGCGGGCGGCGACATAGTGCAGCGAAGGGTGGAAGGCCATCCCCACATTGGCGGGAAGGGTCCATGGCGTCGTGGTCCAGATGAGGACCGACACCGTTTCCCCCGGGAATTTATTCAGAAAGGCTTTTTGCAATGGATCGGCCGACTCGCCCCCGTCCAGGCGAAAGGCGGCATAGACGGTGACGTCAGTTTTGTTTTCATACTCGATCTCGGCATCGGCGAGCGCGGTTTCGCAGTCAAAACACCACGGAACCGGCTTGAGGCGCCGCTCGACATAACCTTTCTCGAAGAGGGTGAGGAAAGAACGGGCAATGACCGCCTGATAGGCCGGATCCATCGTCAAATAAGGCCTTTCCCAGTCCCCGAACACGCCGAGGCGGACGAATTCCTCGCGCTGGACGTTCACGAATTTTTCGGCATAGCGCCGCGCCTGCTTACGGAATTCGCCCTGCGGGACTTCTTCCTTCCTCTTCCCCATTTCTTTGAGCGCCTGCAGTTCGATGGGAAGCCCGTGACAGTCCCAGCCGGGAACGTAATGGGCATCGAGGCCTTTCATGGTCTTGTATTTGACGATGATGTCTTTGAGGATCTTGTTCAGGGCGTGTCCGATGTGGATCTGGCCGTTGGCGTACGGGGGGCCGTCGTGCAAGACGAATTTGGCCGGGGCCTGGGAACGGTTTTCCCGGATGCGCCCGTAGAGCCTCGTCTCCGCCCATTTCTTGAGGAATTCGGGCTCCCGCTGAGGGAGATTCCCCTTCATGGGAAACGGGGTCTGCGGGAGATTGACGGTCTCCTTATAATTTTTTTCCTCGGCCATCAAAGCGCCTCCACGAACCCTTCCACCAGGGCGTCCAGTTTCGGGCTGGCCTCCTGCGCCGCGCGAATGACTTCCTCGATGTTCACCGGCTCGAGCGAATCGGGCAGGCAGGAATCCGTGACAATGCTGACGGCCAAAATTTCCAGGCCCGCGTGGACCCCGACAATCACTTCCGGCACCGTCGACATGCCCACGAGGTCACAGCCGATGAGCCGCATGAAGCGGTATTCCGCGCGCGTTTCCAGATTGGGGCCGGTGACGCCCCCGTAAACCCCCTGTTTCAAAGAAAGGCCTTTGTCCTTCGCGACCCTCGCGGCCAACTCGACCAAGCGCTTGGAGTACGGCTCAATCATGTCCGGGAAACGTATCCCGAGTTTGGCGTCGTTCGGCCCGATGAGCGGATTCACCCCCATGAGATTGATGTGGTCGGTGAGGGCGACGAGATCGCCTTTTTTGAATTCCGGGTTCATGCCTCCCGCGGCATTGGAAATGACCAGCACCTCCACGCCCAGGGCCTTCATCACCCGTACCGGAAACGTGATTTCCTCGAGCGAATAACCTTCGTAATAATGAAAGCGTCCCTCCATGACGACGAGGTTCTTTCCCTTCAAACTGCCGAAGAGAAGATTGCCGGCATGGGACTGCACCGTGGACACGGCGAAATTGGGAATTTCCGAATAAGGGATCGCCACGGGATCGGCGGCGCGGCCCGCGAGATTTCCGAGCCCCGTGCCCAGGATCAAACCGACGCGCGGCGGCGCCGTGATCCGCTCCCGGATCCAGCCGGCGGTTTCTTCGATGCGCGCTCTCAGATCAGTTTTTTGCAGTTTCATGGATTTCTATCACCTTGTTTTTCGACTTCTCCCCCCGCAGGAACCTCACCGCGGATTTGGGCACCTTGAAATACTCGCCCAGCATGATCCGCAGAGCTTCGTTGGCCTCGCCTTCCACGGCCTTTTCGTGGAGGTACACCTTGAAGCGGCGGGATTCCAGCGCGAGCACTTTTCTTTGGGAGGAACCCGGCACGACCCGCACTTCGATCGTAAAGGCCGCCACGTTCAAGCGCCGAACTGGATGGCCAGGCGGCGCAGGACCCCGACCACGAAACTGTCCAGAAACGTGAGCAGGATAAACGCCAGGATGGGCGAAAGGTCCAGCATGCCGAAACGGAACGGGAGGCGCCGGAGCGGCTCCAAGATCGGCTCCGTGATGGCGTACAGCGCGCGAATGACCTCATTGTATGGGTCCACCGGAAACCAGGACAGAAGCACGCGGATGGCGATCAAAAAATACAAGAGTTTGAAGACCATGCTGAACAAGAGCGCGAGCGAAGCAAATAACTGTCCGACTAGAAACATCATGCCCTCCGATAGCTCCAAACTTCAAGTTTGGAGCTGGTTACGATGGCCTCAAACCTCAAGTTTGAGGCCGCTTATCGCCCGGAGTCACAGGACTCTGGGTCGCCCTAAGACAAGTGCCTTAGGGGTTATCGCCCCGAGCCACGGGACTGAGAATTCCCAAGGCGTTTTGCCCGCCGGACCGCCGCCCGGACCGCGCTCCGGACAATTTTGGACAATCCGGACTTGTCAAAAACCGCGACGGCCGCTTCCGTCGTGCCTCCCTTGGAAGTAACGCGCTTTCGCAGCGCTTCCGCCGGCTCTTCCGAGCGGTCCGCGAGCAACGCCGCTCCCTTCGCGGTTTGCCGGACCAGCCGCTCGCACTCCCGGGCCGGAACGCCGCATTGCCGGCCCGCGGCGACGAGACTTTCGATGAGATAGAAAAAATACGCCGGACCGCTTCCGCTGAGGGCCGTGACGGCGTCGAACAGATTTTCCGGAAGACGGACGATCTCGCCGCAACCCGAAAAAATGGCCTCGGCCGCTTTCAAATACCGCTTCTCGCCTGTGACCGCGGTCATGGACTCTCCGACGACCGCCGCCAGATTCGGCATGGCCCGGACCAGCGCGGGGCGAGGCCCCAGTTCTGTCCGTACCCGCGCGAGCGAGATTCCGGCTAGGATAGTAATTACCAAATGATTCTGTGTCAATAGGTTGCGAAGCTCTGCCGCGGCTCCCGCGAAATCTTGAGGCTTCACGGCCAGGATCAGGATCCGGGATTTAGCGGCCAGTTCCGCGATGCTCGCCGCCGCCCGGATATTAAATTTCCGCGCGAGTTCCCGCGACTTGGAGGGCACGGCATCATAGGCCCAGACTTGCGCCGGAGACGCGATTTTGCGGCGGACCAGCCCCCCCAGGATAGCCCCGCCCATATTTCCGCATCCCAAAAAACCGACGGTCTGTTTGATTTTCATTTCTTTCCTCCGAAAATGGCCGTGCCGACGCGAACGAGGCTCGCGCCCTCTTCCACCGCGATTTCAAAATCCTGCGTCATGCCCATGGACAAATATTTCAATCCCGAAATCCCGCGGCGGGTCCAGTCTTCGCGAATCCGGAATAATTTCCGGAACGATTCGCGCACGGCCGCTTCGCCGCCGCCCAAAGGTCCGATGGTCATCAAACCTTCCAGCCGGAGCTGGGGGAGGGCCGCCACAAATTCGATCAACTCGCCGGCTCCCTCCGGCGGGACGCCATGCTTCGTGCTCTCCCCGCTGGTATTCACCTGGATCAAGACCGGGACCGTTTCCGACACCTCGTCGGCGCGCATGGCGATTTTTTCCGCCAATCGCACGCTGTCGACCGAATGAATGCACCGGACGCGGCCGACCACTTCTTTTACTTTGTTGGTCTGCAGATGCCCGATCAAGTGCCATTCGGCGTCCTGCGGGAGCGCTTCCCTTTTGGCGGTCAAATCCTGCACCCGGTTTTCGCCGAATTTCCTCTGGCCGGCCTCGTAAGCTTCCCGGATGTCGTCCCATCCGGCGTTTTTCGTCACCGCCAAGAGCTCCACCGCGTCCGGGTCTCGCCCCGATCGGCCGGCCGCCCTGCGGATCCGCTCCCGCACTTCCGCCAAATTCGCGCGAACGGTCATAGCTTGCGGAATTCGACGACCTCGCTGAAAAACCGGTCCATTTCCGTCCAGATGCCGAGATCCACCTGATAGAACCGGTCTTCGCCCGAAGACTTGGCGAGGATCTCTCCGCCTTTCTTGTAAAAGGAGTATTCCTCCGTCTTGCCGTCCGCCGAATGCAGTTTCACGGTGATGGCGTAAGGAATCGTCGGGCGCTCCGAATCCGGCACGGGCTGTTGGAACTCAACGCCCTCGACGAAACGCAGCAGGGCCTCCACCGTTTCATGCAGCTTTTCCGGGGAAGTGGCCTCGGTGGCCTCGAAACGCCAGGCGCCGCCGGCGTTGACCAGCGCGACTTCCGTCCCGAGTTTTTTCAGCGTGACCTTCGCCAGGTCCGGGGAGTGAAGGCTCGCGGAGGCCCTTTTCTCCCGGAACACGTTGCCGAAGGCGGGCGCCTTGCGGATGGGGTCCGCCGGCAGGAGCAGGACTTGCGTCTCTCCGTCTTTCTGGGCGTAAACCCCTTTCTTTTCCTTGTTTTCTCTGCCGATCCAGAGCGTCTTTTCGGTCCCGTCCTTCAGCGTCAGGGCGATAAAATATTTCCTTTCCGCCAGGCCCAGATCGGGATTGGAAGGGTTCAGGCCGTCGAGGAATTCCTTGACGTAAAGTCCGGCCAGCGACGACACGAACGATTCGACGCGCGGCTGGTCGAGGACTTCGGCGTCCACCGCCGCCGACCGCCATTGCCCATCATGCCGGATCAGGATGAATTTCTTTCCCTCCAGGCTGACTTCGACGGCGTGGATTTCGTCCGCGGCCGCCTCGAAAATCTTCTTCTCCCGGAGCGAGTAAAGGGTCTTGTCGAAGGCACGGGCGAAGGACTCGTAAAGCAGGTAGACTTCGCCCGACCCCTCCCACATGGCGTAAACCGATTTCGCGGCGGGCGCCTCCCGGCCCAAAAGCAGCCGGCGGGTGCCGTCCTGACCGCCGCCCTGAAGGGTCACGGTGACTTTGATTTCCGGCCGGGTGAGCCCCATTTCGTCCAAATCGGCCTCCGCCTTGTCAAACCGGCGCTCCCAAGTCGTGGCCGTGAGCGCTGTCCTGAGCCCGTCCGCGATCAGGAATTCGGCCGGATATCGCACCGGCTTTTCGATCCTCCAGGCGCTCGCGTCTTTGACGAGCTCGATCGGCCCGCTCCCTTCTTTTTCAATGACCAGGCCCTTCACTTCGGTGCCTTCCGCCAGAGGAAGCAAGCGCTTCGCCTCGACGCGCTCTTCCCGGCGGGTATCGACCCGTCTTTCCGAGATCACATAATAGGAGGCAAGCGCGAGGATGGCGGCGGCAAGGAGACCGATTCGCTTCAGGTTCCACATGGCTCAGCTGTATTTTCTTCTATAAAGCAGGACGGCGAGGCCCGAAACCAGGGCCAGCACCGGGAACCCGAAAACGGGCACGACAAAAATCAAGCGTTGCTGGGCGCCGGTCAGGACGAGAGGCGTGGAGGCCCTTTCTTTGGGGCGGATCGTGACCAGTTTTTCTTCCCCGGCGAGCCAGGCCACGCTGTTCAAGACCAAATCTTTGTTTCCCGAAAGATAGAGATGAGCGTTGTCGGCAAAATCCGAGTCGCCGAACACCACCAGCCGGAGGCTCGCATTCGCCTTGCTCACGGCGCAGGCCAGGCTCAGCGGGCCGGCCGCGTCGCCTTCGTCCTGGCTGACTTCCCCGCCCTGGATCTGCTTCCAGTCCTGCTCGGCCCAGCTCCCCGGGCTCGTGTAAGCGATTTCCGAAACTTCGAGGTCCGCCGGAGCGTCTTTCGAACGCGTGACGGTGCGCGCCACGGGAAGGAAACTGGCGACATTGAATTTCTCGGTGATGGGATGTTGTCCGTACTGGGCGACCACCGGAATCAGATGATCGGCGCCGAAGAGCCGGCTCAGCTTGTCGATCACGACCGACCGGCCGAGCACCAGGCCATATGAATCCAGCCAATTTTCCAGCAGCGTGAGACGGTTCTCCGACGGGTCGAGAAGGGCCAGCACGCGGCCGCCGCCGTCCAGATATTGCTGAAGCATGGTGATCTCATCGGAAAGATAGTCCGCGGCCGGGCCCGCGATCACCACCAGGTCCGCGTCCGAAGGGACGGAATCGCGGGAGAGAAGGACGCTCCGGACGGCATAATTTTCGGCCTCGAGCCTTTCCGCCAGATGGCTGTAGCCTTTTTCCTGGGCGTCTTCGGGAGACTTCTCGCCGTGCCCCTGGACGAAAACCACTTTCCGGGTGCGGGCTTCGGCCAGTTTGAGGAGGGCGTTGGTCAACGCCTCCTCGGTGACTTCTTTGAACCTTTCCTTGCGGTCCCCCCGTTCGACCACCACCGTGCCGTATTCGTCGACGCCGGCCTTCTTGGCTTCGCCCGGATTGCGGTCGGGATCGATGAAACGGTAACGGAAGGAGCCGGACTGGAAAGCGTACATCTTCAGAAAGTCCGAGAGCTCTTCCCGGCCGGGCTGGTCCCCGCGGAAGAAGGCCTTGACCGTGACGGGCTCCGGGCCGAGGCCTTTCAAGACCTCCACCGTTTTCGGGGACAGGGTGTAAACCCGGTTCCGGGTCAGGTCAAACCGCGCGTTCTGCCGTGAAAGGACGGTATACAGGAGGCAGACGAAGACAAGAAGCAGGCCGGCGAGGGTCCAGAAATTGAGCCGGGAAAAGAAATTTTTCAGCGCACCCATCTTCGGGTCTCCACTCTCCAGACCGTGAGCGTCAGAAAAAATCCGGTAAAAAGCAGATAAAAGGCGATGTGCTTCAGCTCCACGATCCCTTTGAAAAATCCCTCCGCGTGCCGGATGAGCGATAGCTCGTTGATCCAACCCGTCGCGTCCGGCGGCAGGAGTTCGGCCACCCAGGCGATCATCCAGAGCAATAGCAGAAAACCGAAAGTGATCACGGCGCTGATAAGCTGGTTGTCGCTCAGAGAGGAGGCGAAGAGGCCGAAGGCGAGAAAGGCCGTCCCCAGCAGGAAGATCCCCGCGAAGGCGCTGGCCACCACGCCCCATTCAAACTGTCCGCCGACGGAATAGAGGAGGTAAAGCTGCCCCGCCACGGGAATCAGCATGACGCCAAAAACGGCCAGCACGGCCAGGAATTTGCCGAGGATCACCTCGGCCTCGCGGACGGGAAACGTGAGCAGCAATTCAAAGGTCCCCTGCTTTTGCTCCTCCGCGATGAGCCTCATCGTGAGCAACGGGATCATGAGCAGAAGGATCACGCTGAAATTGAAGAAAAGATTGGTGATGACCGCCTCGGTCAGGCTCAACCCCTGCTGGGCCAGGTACGGCTGGGCCGAGAGCTGATAGGAATAAAAGCTGAAATAGCTGACCGCGGTCGAGAAGAAGAATCCGGTGAGGATCAGAAAAATGGTGATGACCGAATAAGCCGTCATGGAGCAGAAATAAGACTTCAATTCCTTGAAAAAAACCGCCAGCGTGTTTCTCACGACGGTTGCGGCGTGCCTTCCGGCACGGCCTCGCTTTCGGCCGGGTCTTCCTTGGTGACCAGCCGGAGAAAGATGTCTTCCAGGCTCATGACGTTGCTCCGGAGCTCCAACAGGTCGAATCCCGAATCCACGAGCACGCGGGCCACCTCGCCCCGCACGTCGTTATCCTTGTCGCAAAACACCTTGTAGACGTCGATCTCACCGCTCAGCGACTGGATCTTTTCCACGCTCAAGACCCCCCGGATACGGTGCAGCGCGGGCTTCACGATCTTCATGTCGCCGCGCACGGTGACCAGGATTTCCTGGGCGGTGCGCAATTGGGCCCCCAATTCCTCGGAGGTCCCCTGAGCCACGACCTTGCCTTCGTTCATGATCAGGACCCGGTCGGAAACGGCGCTGGCCTCCGGCAGGATGTGGGTCGACAAGAGAACCGTCTGCTTGCCGCGTAAGGAGCGGATCAATTCGCGGATTTCGTTGATTTGTTTGGGATCGAGGCCGGAGGTGGGCTCGTCGAGGATCAGGACCTTGGGCGAGCCGATGAGCGCCTGCGCCAAGCCCACGCGCTGGCGGTAACCTTTGGAAAGCTTTCCCACGAGGCGCTTCAAAACCTCTGCGATTTTACAGCGCTCGACGACTACCTCGATGGCGCGCGCGCGCTGGGAGCGCCGGACCCCTTTGAGGGCGGCCACGAATTTGAGGAAAGCGAGGACCGTCATGTCACGATAAAGGGGGACGTCTTCGGGCAAATACCCGATTTGGCGCCGGACGCGCTGGAGCTCCCGCAAAACATTCCGGCCGGCGATCTCGACCACGCCTTCCGTGGGCGTCAAAAAACCGGTGAGGATGCGCATGGTCGTGGTCTTGCCCGCGCCGTTGGGGCCCAGGAGGCCGAGGATCTCGCCCTCTTTGACCTCGAAGGCCAAATGGTCGACGGCCCGGATCTTGCCGAAAAATTTGGTGAGGTTTTCGACACGGATCATGGACGCTCCGCACGGACGCGCGCAAATTTTCGTTTCCCGCATTGAATGACCGTCGGGTCCGAGAGTCGGACCTGTTCCTGATCGCTCGTCACTTTGTTCTGGTTCACCCGCACTCCGCCTTGCTGGATGAGCCGGCGGCCTTCCGATTTGCTCACGGTGAGCCCCGCCTCCTGGAGTAAGTTCAAAATATCGATGGCGCCGTCTTTCAATTTCGCCGCCGGGATGGCCACCTCCGGCATGTCCTCCGGCAACCCGCCTTCCCGGAAAACGTTGTCGAATTCGCGCTGGGCCGCTTCCGCTTGTTGGGGACTATGATATAAGGCCACGATTTCCTTCGCAAGCCTCACTTTGAGGTCGCGCGGATGCACTCGGCCGTCCCGGAGCCCTTTCTCGAGCTCCGCGACCTCTGCCGCCGGAAGATCGGTCAAATAAGTAAAATAGCGCCCCATGAGGGCGTCGGGGATGGACATGACTTTTCCGAACATGTCGTTGGGCGGGTCCTGCACGGCGATGTAATTGCCCAGGCTCTTCGACATCTTCTGCACGCCGTCGGTGCCCTCGAGGATCGGCAGGGTGAGCACCGCCTGGGGTTCCTGCCCGGCATCCCGCTGCAATTCGCGCCCGACGAGAAGGTTGAATTTCTGGTCCGTGCCGCCGATCTCGACGTCGGCTTGAAGCACCACGGAATCATGGCCCTGGAGGAGCGGGTATAAAAATTCGAGGAGGGCGATGGGCTGCTTGGAATCGAATCGTTTCTTGAAATCGTCGCGCTCGAGGAGGCGCGCCACGGTGTATTTCGAAGTCAGCGCGAGGAAGTCGTTGGGCGACATCCGGTCCAGCCATTCGGAATTGTACCGGACGGTCGTGCGCGCCGGGTCCAGGACTTTGAAGACCTGTTTTTGGTAGCTCTCGGCGTTGGCGCGCACCTGCTCGGCAGAGAGCATTTTGCGCGTCTCCGACTGCTGGGAGGGGTCCCCGATCCGGGCGGTGAAGTCGCCGATGATGAAAATAACCTGATGGCCGAGATCCTGGAGGGAGCGGAGTTTCCTCAAGGGAACGGTGTGGCCGAGGTGGATGTCGGGCGCCGAGGGATCGGCGCCGTATTTGAGCTTCAAGGGCCGGCCCGTCTTCCGGGCATCGAGAAGCTTCTTCTTGATCTCGTCGCGGGAAATCAGTTCGGCCGCGCCGGCCTCAAAGACCCTGACTTCCTCTTCGATATCAAGATGTCTCGGCATAACATGGGCTCTCTCGAATTTGACGGGGAGCCGTGAAAAAACGGTCGGGTTTTATTTCACCCGCAGCGTGAGAGCGATCTTGCGGTTCTCGTCGTCGATCCTCAGGACCTTGACGCGCACTTCGTCCCCCACATTGAAAGCCTCCGGCAAACGGCCGCTGTCGCGCTCCGGAATTTCGGAGACGTGGATCAGGCCTTCGACCCCCTCGGAAAGTTCGGCAAAGATGCCGAAATTGACGATCTTGGTCACCTTGGCGTTGAACATCGCGCCGACCCGGAGATCCTTCGTGAATTCCTTCCAGGGGTCCTCTTCCATCTGCTTGAGCCCCAGAGAAATTTTCTTGGAACCGGTGTCCACCGAAAGCACGCGGGTGATCACCGTGTCGCCCTTCTTGAACATTTCCGAAGGATGCCCGACGCGCTTCGTCCAGGAAAGATCCGAGATGTGGATCAACCCGCCGATGCCGGGCTCGATTTCCACGAACACGCCGTAGTCGGTGATGTTCTTGACCTTCCCGGTCACCACGCTTCCGACCGGATATTTTTCCTCGACCTGCAGCCACGGATTGTTCTCGAGCTGTTTGATGCCGAGGGCGATTTTCCGGTTCTCCTTGTCGATGTTGAGGACAATGGCCTCGACCTCATCGCCCATCGCGACGACTTCGGT
Organism: Candidatus Omnitrophota bacterium; assembly: GCA_016209715.1. Lineage (GTDB taxonomy): Bacteria > Omnitrophota > Omnitrophia > Omnitrophales > Omnitrophaceae > JACQVP01. The sequence goes on along the minus strand of JACQVP010000045.1, from coordinate 8,110 downwards.
CGGATGGCTGATTCGGCGGGTCCACGAAAGCTCGCTGACATGGACCAGGCCCTCGATGCCCCTTTCCAGTTCGACGAAAGCGCCGTAAGGGAGAATGTTCACGACTTTCCCCTTGACGCGCGCGTTCACTAGATACTTTTTCGCCGCCTCGGACCAGGGATCCGGGCTGATCTGCTTGAGGCCCAGGGAAATCCTCTGGGTCTCGCGGTCGTAGCTGACGACCATGACGTTGAGCTCGTCGCCGATGTTGAGCATCTCGGACGGATGCTTGATCCGGCCCCAGCTCATGTCGGTGATATGGAGCAACCCGTCCACGCCGCCGAGGTCGATGAAGGCGCCGAAATCGGTCACGTTCTTGACCTTGCCGCGAAGGACCTGGCCTTCCGTGAGCTCGCTCAGCTTCTTGGAACGGAGGGCGTCCTTTTCCATTTCCAGATAGTCTTTGCGGGAAAGAACGATGTTCTTCCGCTTGGGATTGATCTTCACGATCTTGAACTTGGAAACCAGCCCGATGAATTGATCAAGGTTCTTCGCCGGTTTGAGGTCCACGAGAGAGGCGGGAAGAAAAGCCTCCATCCCGATGTCCACCATGAAGCCGCCGGGAACGCGCTTGAAGATGCGCCCTTCGATGATGCTGCCTTCCGTGGCGTTGGAAAGAATCTGATTCCAGCATTTCAAACGGTCCGCTTTTCTTTTCGAGAGAGCGACCATGCCTTTTTCGTTTTCGATGGCCTCGAACAGCACCTCGACTTCGTCACCGACCTTGAGCGAGGACGCGTTGGGAAATTCATCGAAACTCAAAAGACCTTCGGATTTATAGCCGATGTCGATGAGGGCCTCGTTCTGCCACAGCGCGACGATTTTGCCCTTCACGATCTGGCCTTCCGTGAAATTCTTGATGGTCTCTTCGTACATCTTATCGAAATCGAGCGGAGTGCTCAGTTCCTGCTTGGGTTTTTCTTCCGCTCTCGAACCGGTTTCCTGAATCATCTTCTCTTCCACAATCATGTGAGTTATTTCAAATCCTCCTTTTTCAAACAGAACCCATCCGGCGATGACCGTCCTTGATTCATTCGACTTGAGAGACTCGAGGGAATTACGAGGATCTATCACTCAAACGGGTCCGGTCGCTTCCTGCCTTTCGATTTGAAAGCGACAGGGGTGATTATATCAGTAAATCCTGTCATTGCAAGTTCTTAATCGCAGTTCTAAATCCCGGCTCAGGCGGGAGTTTTCATCTTGCGCCGGATCGTTGCCGCGCGGGCCAGCAGACGTTCGAGGGAGGCGGAATCGGAGGCTTTCAATAACTTCATAAGTCTTTCCATGGAAACAACTTGTTTGCGAAGACCCCGGAGAAGAAAGGCGCGGTTGGTCAGGAAGATGTCCTTCCACAAACGCGGGTCGCCTTGCGCGATCCGGGTCGAATCCCGAAAGCCGGCTGCCGCAAAGGGAAGCGCGGCGAGCGGGGTATTGACCACGAGCAAAGCGGCCAGGGCATGCGGGAGATGGCTGATTTGCGCCGCGACCCGGTCATGACGGGACGGATCCAGGACCACCACCCGTCCGGCGAGTTTTCTCCAGACCGCGGCCACCGATCTCACCGCGGAAGGGTCGGAACGTTTCGTCCGCGTCACAAAGCAAACCGAGCCTCTGAACAAGTCTTTTCGCGCCGCCTCAAGGCCCGTCTGGTGCGAACCCGCCATGGGGTGCGAACCGACAAAACGGATCTTCCGGAGCCCGCTCTTCTCGGCCCGGGAAACAATTTCGCGCTTGGTGCTGCCGACGTCCGTCACCAGGCATCCGGGGCGGGCCCATCTTTCCGTCTCCCGGATCCAGAACGGGATTTTGGAGACCGGCGTACAGATCATCACCAGGTCGGCCCGGCTCAACACGCGGCGGGCGTCCGTGCTTCCCCCGTCGATGGCCTTGATTTTTTTGGCGCGCGCGATTTTGGCGGAGGAACGGCTGAGACCTAACACACGGGCGCGGGGGAATTTTTTCTTGAAGGCCAATCCCAAGGACCCGCCGATCAATCCCAATCCGACTATGGCGATGGTCCGGGGGGACATGCTCAGGCGCTCAAAGGTCGCGGTTGACCGCCTTGCAGATGGGTTTGAGCTCTTTCATCAGGGCATCGAATTTCTTCGGGAGCAGAGACTGCGGGCCGTCGCTCCAGGCGTCCTCCGGATTGTTATGGACTTCGATGATGAGCCCGTCGGCCCCGGCCGCGACGGCGGCCTTGGCGATGGAATTGACGTAAGACCAGCTCCCCGTCCCGTGGGACGGGTCCACGAAAACCGGAAGATGGGTCTGCTGTTTGATCACCGGGATGGCGTTGATGTCGATGGTGTTGCGGGTCGCCGTCTCAAAGGTCCGGATGCCGCGCTCGCAAAGCACCACTTTGAAATTGCCCTTGGAAAGGATGTATTCGGCCGAAAGCAGCAGTTCGGTGACCGTGGCGCTCAGACCGCGCTTCAACAGCACCGGTTTTTTGCAGATCCCGACTTCTTTCAACAGATCGAAATTCTGCATGTTGCGGGCCCCGATCTGAAGCATGTCGGAATATTGGGCCACCAAGTCCACCTGGCGGGTGTCCATGACTTCGGTGACCACCATCATCCCCAATTTGTCAGCCACTTCGCGCAGGTACTTCAGCCCTTCCTCCCCCAGCCCTTGAAAACTGTAGGGAGAGGTGCGGGGCTTGAAGGCGCCGCCGCGGAGAAACGCGGCCCCGGACTTCTTCACGTCCTTGGCGATGTCGAGAAGCATTTGCCGGTTTTCCACCGAGCAGGGACCGGCCATGACGAGCACTTTCTTGTCGCCGACCGGCGTGCCGTCGGCCATCTCGAAGACCGTGTCGTGGGGATGAAATTCGCGGCTGACCAGCTTGAACGGCTTGGTCACGGGCATCACTTTCTCCACGCCCGGAAACACCTCGAGCGGCTTGATCCGGATCTTGTCCTCCTCGCCGATCACCCCGACCACCGTCCTCTCCAGGCCGCGCGAAACGTTCGGCGTGAGCCCCAATTCCTTGATTTTCTCGACGACGTGGTTGATCTCATCCGGCGTCGCGTTCGATTTCATGACAATGATCATAGCGGCAAATCTCCTCCTTTGCGGATCTTCTTCATCATTTTACCGAGCTCGCGCACGAACGCGCGGTTCTCGGCGGCAAGCCCGATCGAGACCCGGATGTGGGTCGGCAAACCGTAGGGCTTCATGGAGCGGATAATGATACCCTTTTTCAGCAGAAAACGGAAGACTTGTTCGGCGTCGCGCTCCGCGTCCACCAGGATGAAATTGCCCTGGCTGGAAACGAAATTGAGGCGCAGCTGGGCGAATTTCTCCGCCAGGAAACGCCTCCCTTCGAGCACCACGCGGCGCGTCCTGGCCGAATATTCGGCGTCGTCGAGGGCGGCAAGGGCCGCCTGCTGGGCCAGGCTGTTGACGTTGAACGGCTGGCGGATCTTGTGCAGGTACGCGATCAGCTCGCGAGGCCCCGCGCCGAAACCCACCCGGAGGCCGGCCAGCCCGTGCGATTTCGAAAAGGTGCGCAGCACGATGACGTTCTTGCGCTCCAGCTTGACGTAAAAAAGTCCGTCCGGAAAATCCGGCGCGTCGACAAAATCAATATAGGCCTCGTCCAGGCAGACGATCACTCTTTCCGGAATGCGGTCCAGGAAATCGTCGAGCTCGTTGCGCGAGACGTAGGTCCCAGTCGGGTTATTCGGGTTCGCGATGAAGATCAGCCGCGTCCGATCATCGACCAGGCTGGCCAAGGCCTCGAGATTGTAACGGTAGTCCTTCATCGGCGATCCGGAAAAATTCCCGCCCAGCGTGCGCGTGACCAAAGGATAGACGAGAAAACTTTTCTCCGACGAAAGGACCTTGTCGCCTTCCTCGACGAACCCTTTAACGAGCAGTTCGATGATTTCGTTCGAGCCGTTGCCGAAAATCAGCTGATCCGGGGCGACCTGGAGGCGTTCCGAGAGCTTCATTTTCAGCCGGTAGACGCCGCCGTCCGGGTACAAATGGATGTTCCGCGAAAACTTGGCGATGGCGGCCCGGACTTTTTTGGAGGGGCCGAGCGGATTTTCGTTGGAGGCCAATTTGATGACCCGCTTCAGGCCCAGTTCGCGCTGGACCTCTTCGATGGGTTTGCCGGGCTCATAGGGGGTGATGCCCTGGATATAGGACTTGTAGTTCATGGCCGGAAAAGACTACTTTTCACTGACGGCGGGATAGGAGCCCAGGATCTTGACGAAACGGACCCGGTCTTCGATCTCGGCGACGGTCTTCTTCACGCCGGGCTCTTCGATGTGGCCTTTCATATCGATGAAGAAATAATAATCCCACGGTTTCTTCTTCGAAGGGCGCGATTCGATTTTGGTCAGGTTGATCCCGCTCACGCGGATCGGTTCGAGCAGGTCGGAAAGCGCGCCCACGCGGTCCTTGATGGAGACCAGAATGGAAGTCTTGTCGCGCCCCGTCGGCTTCGGGATCTGCCTCGCGATCACGAGAAACCGCGTGCGGTTGTGCGGCGAGTCCTCGATCCCTTCGGCCAAGAGCTTCAGATTGTAGAGGTTCGCCGCGAGCTTGGAGGCAATGGCGGCGGCGCCGTCTTCCTGGGCCGCCTTTTTCGCCGCGTGCGTGGTGGTCGAGGTGTCGATGAGTTCGGCTTTCGGGACATGGGTCTCGAGCCACACGCGGCATTGCCCGAACACCTGGGGGTTCGAATAGATGCGCCGCACGTAGGGCAACGCCGAATTGGACATCAGATTGTGGGAGATCTCAAACACGATCTCCGAGCAGATCTTGAGGTCCGAATCGATGAACATGTCCAGCGTATGGGTCACCGCGCCTTCCGTCGTGTTCTCAATGGGGACCACGCCGTAATCCGCCCGCTTCTTCTCCACTTCGGCGAAGACTTCGGAAATCGTTCCGCAGGAAACGTACTCGACGCTCGAGCCGAATTTGGAAAGCGAGGCCAGGTGCGTGAACGTAGCCTCCGGCCCGAGAAAGGCGATCTTCACCGGCCGCTCGAGCGCGATCGAGGAGGACATGATCTCGCGATAAATGGCCTTGAGCGCGCTCACCGGAAGACGGAGTTTGTCGCGGTACTGGTCGAGCTTGGCGTAGATCTCGCTTTCGCGGTCCGGCGAGTAGACCTCTGTCCCTTTCTTGTGCTTGAGCTTGCCGATCGAAAGGGCGAGTTCGGTGCGCTGGTTCAGCAGCTGGACGATTTCGCCGTCAAGCCGGTCGATCTTCTGGCGAAGTTTCGACAGGGCCGGGGACGGTGTCTGGGGATTCGCTTGCTTGGACATCGGGATTCTCTGTGCTTTCCGTTTTCGGTTGTGATTCTTCCTGCTTGGGATTCAAAAATTTTTCGCGGGGCAAGGCCTTTTCCACGAGCTCCCGGATTTCTCCCACCTGCGGGAGGTCCGAAAGGGCCTTTAGGCCGAAGTGCTCGAGGAACTTTTCCGTGGTCCCGTAAAGGAACGGCCGGCCCGGCACTTCCTTGCGGCCGACGATCTTGATCAAATTCTTTTCCAGGAGGGCCGCCAGCACGGACGCGATATCGACGCCGCGAAGGTCCTCGACCTCCGCCCGCGTCACGGGCTGTTTGTAGGCGATGATCGCCAGCGTTTCCAGGGCCGAATGGCTGGCCTGCCGGGCGCGCTTCTGCATCTCGAGTTTCATGATCCAGGGGGCGTATTTCGGATCGGTGCCCACTTCGAAACCGCCGGCGATCTCCTGGATCCGGAAGCTCCGGTTTTCCCCTTCGTACTCGGCCGCCAGATCGCGGATCATCTGCTCGATCCCGGAAGGCTTGAGTCCGCGGAGGACCTTTTTAATTTCCGCGACGGTCACCGGCTTGGAACTGGCGAAGAGCAGCGCCTCGATGATCCTTTTCGCCGTTTTTTCGTCCACCGCCAGCGCCTCGTCCAGCTTCTCGACCTTGACGTGCAGGGTCGGGACCAGGCCCTCCTCGGGGATTTCGGCCAGCATCTTCTCCTCGATCTCCTGCCGGAGCTCTTTCAACTTATCTTCGCGCTCTTTTTCTTTCTCTCTCGTCTCCATCAATTCACCTGTTTGAGTCGGATGTCACCGAAGTTTTCGCTCTGATAAAAGCGGATGCGTTTTTGACGGATCAATTCCAGAATCGCCAGGAAGGTCACGATGATCTCGTTGCGCGACATCCCGGGGGAGCAGAGGTCCAGGAACGAAACCTCCTTCTCCGGTGCGAATTTGCCCTTGAGCTGTTCCATTTTTTCTTCGATCGAGATGACCTGCTCGAAGACTTCGTGAAACGAGTCCCGCGCCACGCTCCGCAGGACTTTGTAGAAGGCCTGCAGGAGGTCGTAGAAATTGTTCGAGAACCCCTCCAGCTCGGAGGAGTCGGCCTCGAGGTCCTGAAACACGTAATCGGAGATCTGCCGCGTGAAAATCTTCGACCGCTCGTTTTCGAGAAAGCCGAGCTCCCGGGCCACTTCCCGGAAGGCCTGGTATTCGAGCAGCTTCCGGACCAGCTCTTCGCGCGGATCGGAGCCGCCTTCGTCCGTTTCATCGGCCAGGCCGTCGTCCGGGAGGAGCATCTTGGATTTGATGTAGATGAGGGTCGCCGCCATCACGAGGAATTCCGAGGCCACGTCCAGGTTCAACTCCTGCATCTGGCCCAAATAGTCCAGATATTGCCGCGTGATCTCGGCCATCGGAATATTGTAGATGTCCATCTCGTTCTTCTTGATGAGGTCGAGAAGAAGATCGAGCGGGCCTTCGTATACCGCGAGCTTGACGTCCATTAGATCCCCACGGCCTCCCTGGCTTGCTCCATGGTTTTGGCGGCTATTTCGGTGGCCTTGCGGTTCCCTACTTCCAGGATCCCCAAGACTTCCGATTTTTTGGCAGCGAATTTCTGGCGGCGCTCGTAGATCGGGGCGTGAAATTTCTTCAGGCCGGCCGCCATTTCACGTTTGCAATCGACACAGCCGCGCAGGGCCTCCCGGCATTCCCGGGCAACGGTTTCCTGCTGGCTGGCATTGAAAATCTTATGGTAAAAATAGACCGGGCAGACTTCCGGATGCCCCTTGTCTTCCCGCTTGCGGCGGGCGGGGTCCGTGACCATCTGCATGACTTTATTATCGACGGCCTCGGGCGAATCTGAAAGATAAATGGCGTTGCCGTAACTCTTGCTCATCTTCCGCCCGTCGGTCCCGGGCAGTTTCGCCACCGTCGTGAGCGACGCGTCCGGTTCCGGAAAAAGCGCCCCGTACAAATGGTTGAAACGGCGGGCGATTTCGCGGGTCAACTCCAAATGGGGCAGCTGGTCTTCGCCCACCGGAACGACATTCGCTTTATAAAGCAAAATGTCGGCCGCTTGGAGCACAGGATACCCTAAAAAACCGTGAGTGTGCAAATCTTTCTCTTTCAATTCCTGGATTTGGTCCTTGTACGTCGGATTTCTCTCGAGCCAGGAAAGCGGCGTGATCATGGAGAGCAACAGGGCCATTTCGGTGTGCTCTTTCACCCGGCTCTGGATGAAAATAGTGCTCTGTTCCGGGTCCAGGCCGCCGGCCAGAAAGTCGATGGCCACCTCGATCACATTTTCCCGGATCGGGGTGTGCGAATCGTATTCCGTCGTCAGAGCGTGCCAGTCGGCGATCATGTAAAAGGCCTCTTCCTTCTCGTATTTCTTCCAGTTTTCCAGCGCCCCCATGAGATTGCCCAAATGGAGTTTGCTGGTAGGCCGCATGCCGCTCAGAACGCGGATTTTTTTGCTTTTCGTAGGTTCCGGATTAGTCATGAGTTACGATTTTAGAGGTGTATTCTATCGGAAAGGAGGGTGGCGGTCAAACGCCGATTTTGCGTCAACGGCTGTAGTGGACGATCGATTGAATGGTGTCGAGCAATTTGCCGGTGTCGAGGGGTTTTTCGAAGAAGGCCGCGACTTCCCAGGATTTGAAGAAATCCTTCATGCGGGGATGCGCGGTGACGATGATCACGGGGATCAGCCGGCCGCCCTTGGCCTCGCGTTCCAATTGCTGCACGAGTTCGTAACCCGTCACGTGCGGCATCAGCACGTCGGAAATGATGAGATCCGGCTTCTCCT
>JACQVP010000042.1 GCA_016209715.1 Candidatus Omnitrophota bacterium | reverse complement strand
TCGTTTCGGGGCAGAGGATTTTTAAAGATTTCTTCTATCACGCGGGGCCTGTTTTTCCTTACACGCTGGCGTTTTTCTTTTGCCTCCTGGGATTCGGGAAGTACGCATTTTTTGCCCATCTCCTGAGCATGAGTTCGCTGATGATCGTCCTGGTCTACGCGACGGTGGAAGGAAGGCTTCGGGCCTCGCTCGTTCTCCTGGTGAGCGCGTCGACGGCGGTGGGTTTTTACTGGCATTATCCGTTTCCGCACTACACGCACGATGCCATGGCATGGGGGCTCGTGGGCTTTCCTTTCCTCGTGCGAACCTTGCCATTCGCCGACCCGCGCAAAGCCTTTGGATGCGGCTTGGTCTGCGGGTTTTTCGCCTGCGTTTCATACCTGACGAAGCTATCCGTGGGGGTTCCTTTTTTGGCGGTCTACCTCGCCTTTTTTCTGGCTTCCCCCTTCAAGCTTTCGTCTTTGTCCGGCTACGCCACGGGAGTCCTGGCAGCGCTCGGCAGTATCGGCATTCTGATCGGAGGATTCGAGCACTATCGGTTTCATACGCACTCCTACATGTCGACTCAGGAACATCGACTGGGCCGTTTTTGGAATTTGAGCGAATACCTTTCTAATTTTTATTGGGTCGTGATCGCCGTGACGGCCGGCTATTTCCGGCGGGAAATCCTCAAGCATCGGGAACTTTGCCTCCTCTTGCTCGGCAGCGCGGGGATCGCCGTTTTCTCTCTCATCAGCGGTTCCATCAAGCCGCTGACTCACGCGCCTCTGTTAGGATTGACCGGGGGGTTGGCTTTCGTTCTTTTTGAAAAGGAGCGAGCGGGCGGCGATTCGTCCGCAAGGAGGTTATCCGGCCGCATTTGCCAAGCCTCGGTGGCGGCCCTGTTGGCGGTCCAAATCCTTTGGACCGGGATCTGGTGCACCGGATTCGCGTTTCAAAAATTTCGCAAGGACCAGGCGAAGACCATTTTGTTCGACGTCCAAACGATCCACACTTATCGACTTCAGTCCGGCCCCATGAAGGGCTGGCTGACGCAAGCCGATTGGGGATTGTATCTTGATCAGATCGTCGCCTTCGTCAAGGAAAAGGTCCCTCCGGGGGACAGCCTTCTCGCCCTGCCGCCCTGGGAAATGGTCTATCCCTTGACCGGCCGCGAAAGCTACCGGAACTGGCCCTATGAAGTGGTGCCCCAGACATTGTCCCAGCGCCAATATGAAATCGCCAGGAATCAGTTTCTGGCCCACCCGCCGGATTGGATCGTTCTCTTCAAGCACCCCGGCGCGCCCCGCACGGTTTTAAATTCCTACACCGATTACCTGCGTCTCGATAAATTGATCATCATGAATTACCAGGTCGAATGGAAGATGGGCCTGGTGGCGATCCTGCGACGAAACGAAGGTCAGGCTTTGCGCGTGTGAAATCGCCTAAAACTGTGTTAAAATATTTCTGCTCATGACTGTTTCATCCGCTTGCGATTTACTGCTCATCAATCCCGGAGGCCGCAAGAAGGTTTATCAAGACCTGGCCGCGGAATTGGCCGCCGTTGAACCTCCGGTCTGGGTCGGTTTGATCGCTGCCTTCATTCGCCAGAAGGGATTCAGCGTGCGGATCGTGGATGCGAATGCGGACAATCTCAGCTCCGGCGAGACCGCTCAAGCCATCGTTGATGCCAACCCAACACTCGCTGCCGTCGTCGTTTACGGACACCAGCCTTCGGCCAGCACGCAAACGATGCCCGCCGCGGGAGCCATCTGCCGCGAAACCAAGCAACTGAATCCCGCGCAAAAAATGATGCTCGTGGGAGGCCATGTCGCGGCCTTGCCCGAGCGGACGCTCAGGGAAGAGGCGGCGGATTACGTCAGCGGGGGGGAAGGGCCGGTCACCGTCTGGCAATTGCTCGAGGCTTTGCGATCGCCGGCCCCCGATTTGGGCAAAGTCCTGGGGCTTTGCTATTGGGACCGCGATGCCGTGAGGCTGAACCCGCCGGCGCCTCTGATCAAGGATTTGGACCATGAACTGCCCGGGATGGCCTGGGACCTTTTAGACCTGAGCAAATACCGCGCGCACAACTGGCATTGCTTCGGAGGACGTGACCGCGAGCCTTATGCCTGCCTTTACACGACCCTCGGCTGCCCGTTTCATTGCTCATTTTGCTGCATTCAGGCGCCTTTCAAGACGGGCGAGAGGGTGCTTGGATACAAGGAAAGCGTCAACAGCTATCGCTATTGGAGTCCGCAGAACATCATCCGGCAAATTGATTATCTCGTGGAACGGTACGGGGTGAAGAATTTCAAGTTTGCCGACGAAATGTTTGTGCTGAACAAATCTCACGTTTTGGGCATCTGCGACCTCATCATCGAGAGGAAGTACGACTTGAATATTTGGGCCTATGCCCGGATTGACACTTGCGAGGAAAGCATGCTGGCGAAATTGCGGCAGGCCGGTTTCACCTGGCTCGGCATCGGCGTAGAATCCGCCAGCCAGTATGTGCGCGACGGGGTGGAAAAAAATTTCGGCAAGAGAGATATCTTGAAAACGCTGGACAGGGTCCGGCAGGCCGGGATCAATATCGGCGCGAATTTCATTTTTGGCCTGCCTGACGACACGCTGGAGACCATGCGGGACACGCTGGACCTGGCGCTCGAGATATGCCCCGACTGGGCCAATTTTTACTGTGCCATGGCCTATCCGGGATCCCGCCTTTATGATCTGGCGGTCGAGAAGGGATGGGACTTGCCCGAATCCTGGATCGGATATTCTCAGCATTCCTTTGAGACGCTGCCCCTCCGGACCGAAAGGCTCACCGCCGGAGAGGTCTTGCGTTTCCGGGACCAGGCCTTTCAGATTTTTTTCAGCGATCCCGGGTACCTGCGTTACGTCGAGGGAAAGTTCGGAGAAGAGACCGCCCGCCACATCCGCCAAATGACGTCCCGCCGGCTGGAAAGAAAATACGCCTGAATCAATTCCGGGAAACGGGCGTGACCAGTTCCCGGAGCATCAGCTTCAGAATATTGAATCCGTCCTCGAGGATTTTCATCTTGCGCTTGCCGCCGATCCGTTTGGGTTCGTCCGCCGGGATCTCGGCCACGCGCATTTTGTATTTCGCGGCGCGGACCGACAATTGCGCGGTGGGGGCCTGATTGATGGTTTCATTCAGTCCGAGCGCCTTCAGCATCTGCCGGGTATAAGCGCGGTACATGACGATCGAATCCGTGTAATGCGCGCCAAAGAGTAGATTCATGGTCTGGGTGATGATCCAGTTCCCGAAACCCGTGACCAGCGTGTCGTCCTCGCTCTTGGCCCCGCGCATGTACCGGGACGCGATCACCATGTCATAGCCTTCTTTGATTTTCTTGACCAGTTCCGGGATGGCCTCGGGAACCGAATTGCCGTCCGGCGAGAAATCGATGAGAATGTCGCCGGTGGCCCGGCGGTAGGCCTCCTCATAAGCCCCGACCCAGTGATGTCCCGCCTGGCGGTACACTTCATAACCTTGCGCCCGGGCGTATTCGAGCGTGCCGTCGGTGGAGCCGCCATCGATGATCAGCAGCTGATCGTACCATTCTTTCTTGATCTTCGGCATGACGGACTTCATGCCGTCAATTTCATTCATGCTGTAGACAATGACGCTGACTTTCATAGACCCATCTCCTGTTTAGGAATGCACCTTATCTCTACGGCTCGAGACCGGGAAAGCTTGATGACCCAGGCGATCAATGAGCGCCGAGGAGGGACTTGACCTTGAACGCTATCTTTTCGGCAGAAGGCGCTCCATTGTCCAGATGGGGCGCGAATCCGGCCGTCCGGTCTTCGAGGCCGAGGCAGTGGACGGGCACTGACGCGGCATGCATCAAATCGAAGGCAATAGAACGGGAAGGGCCCGAAATCTCGAAATCGGAATCCAGCACCAGGCCGCGCCCCGTCCTTTTTAGCGATTCGACCATTGCCTCGCTGACGGGAAAGGGCTTCAGCCAAAAGAGATGAAATAAATCGCAGGCGATTCCTTCTTTTTCCAGGGCTTTAACGGCTTCCACGGCGTTCAGGCGGGTCGCGCTGATGGCCAAAAGCGTGATCCTCGACTGGGGGCGGAGGACCGGTTCCATTTCGTAATCGACCGGAAAGCTCCTGCGGTGCTCGCTCACGTAAATGGGATCGTCGTGGCTCATGTACCAATCCCAAGCCTCGGTCCATTCGCCGGGGGTCATCGGCGCGCAGACGGGAATGCCGGGCATGCGCATGACCATGCCGTGATGGCTGGCGGAGGCCACCGGACCGATGCCCCCTTCCATGGCGATCGAACGGACAAATAGCGGGCAGGGAACGCCCCACATTTCCCTGGATTTGGCGGCGTAATTAAGGATCGGCGGGGCGTTGTACCACATGAATCCCTGGTAACGGATGACGAAGATCGGGCGCCGGCCGACCAAGGCCGCGCCCACCGCGATGCCGGGGCCGGAAACGTCGGCCATGGAAAGTTCCACGATGCCCTCTTCCTCGGTCATCTCCGGCACAGTCCCTCCGATCCAGCCCACCGCCGTGACGCATTGGCCGAAGAGGAGGCCGTTCTCCTTCAGGAGATGGCGCCGGGTGGTCTCTTTTATGACTTCCGCAACTGTTCTTGCCATATTTTTTTAACGCGCGCGTGCGCTTCATCCTCGATTTTTGTCGCTTCGGCGTCGAGGCCGAGGCGCTTGAGTTCCTCCCGGATGAGCTCAAAGCGGTTCCATTCGGGAGGGCCGTCGGAACCGGTTCCCGCGTGCCATAGCTGGCGGCAGGTGCGCACATTGATGAATGCCGGAAGCTTGTTCAAATAAACTTCCGCGTAATGCGCGATCAGCCAGGGGTCGTCTCCGATGTCTACGGCCGCCATCCCCAGGGATTGTGCGACGTCCACCAGGCTCCAGGAACGGCGCGTTTCCACGGCGGTCAAAATCGACAAGTTATTGTCTTCGCAGACGAACAGCAGGGGCACTTTCTTGGTCGCCGCGTACCCCATGGCTCCAAAGACGTAGTCTTCCTCCATCGCGGCGTCCCCCGCGACGGCGAGGGTTTTTCTCCCCGACCCGAGCGCCGCGCCGACGGCGATGGGGATTTGGTCCCCCATGAGCCCGCTGTGCCCGAACATGCCGATGGAAGGGGCGTGGATGGAAGCGGAGCCGCCCATGCCGCCCGCGCAGCCGCTCGGCCGGTGAAGGAGCTCATCGATCAATTTGCGCATGTCGCCGCCGAACGAGAGATAATAGGAGTGCCCCCGGTGCTGGGCGAAAATCAGAAAATCCTGCGTCACCGCAGCGAGGGCGGCCGGGATGTGTTCTTGCCCGAGCGAAAGGTAAATCGGCATCTTGATGAGGCCCGTTTTGTAAACCTCGGCCGTTTCCAGCTCGAAAGAGCGGTTCGTGCAGATTTGCTTAAATAGAGCGAGTGATTTTTCTGGCGGGAATTTTTCAGCCAGCCCCGGGATGTGGCCGAGACGCGGGCCGCGTTTCGAGGACCGTCCCGTCGACTTTTCGTCGTTTCGAATCATGAGGAGGGTGATCCCTTGGGGCGCGCGGAACGCCTTGGCGACACGCGCCAAACTGCCGAGCGAACCGACGTCGCCGGGGGCCACGATCCATTCTCCCTGCTCGCTGACCAAGCCGCCGTCCAGTACCGCGATCACTTCCGCGGGGGGGCGGCTGGCGAGAGCGGCCAGATCGAGAATTTTTTCGACCGAAAGGCGGGCGCCCTCCATTTCGTAGCGATTGACCTGGCCTTCTTCCGGCGCGCGGAAGCGCACGAAGTTTTCCGGAATGGGCGCCATCTTGTCTTCCCCTTCATAGGCCTTGCCCTCGCGGCCGTACGCGTCCTCGAAGCGGACGAGATTTTCCTTTTCGACGGGGGTTTCGATTTCCAGAAGAGTGACGCCTTCGGGGGAAACGGCACGGGTGGAATGGAAAAGACCCGGCCGGATCACCATCCGGCCGAGCGGCTTGAGGGGGTGTGAGTCGTTCAGAAAAGAAATGACCGCCTCTCCCGAAAGGAGGATGAGGCCGGTTTTTTTCTTGGGATGGCAGTGCAAGGAAGTGGCTTCGCCGTAATTGAGGTGAAGACACCAAACCGCGACCGAGGCGTTCTGGAAGACCAGGTATTCGTAACCCCAGGGCTTGTAGACGACCGCGTTTTGCAGGCTGAGTTCGGCCATGGGATTCAGGAAAGCATGGGTTGGACCAGCGATTTCTTGAAATGTTCGAGCGAATCAAAAATGGCGTCGGCGGAGCCCAGGTAGGACCGATCGAGCGTCGAGCACACGGCGGCGCAATAAAGCCCCGCTTTTTTTGCGGACTCGATTCCCAGCGGGGCATTTTCCACGGCCAGGCATTCCTCCGGCGCGAGCTGCAATTTCATCAGAGCCTTCAAATAGGGTTCCGGGGAAGGCTTCCCCAAGCGCGTGTCCTCTCCGGTCACGACGGCATCGAATTTGTTCAGAATCTCCGCGGACACCGTGTGCTTCAATCGTTCGTAAAGTGCCGCTGTGACCACGGCCGTCTTGATCCCGTTCCGGGCCAGACCGTCCAGCATGTCCAATGCGCCGGGGTAGAAGGAGAAGGTGTGGTTTTGCTTGTAGTACGCCTCTTTCTTTTGCACCAGCGCCTTCGGGTCCGACGGCGTTTGCTTTCCGTAAGCGCCGAATAATTTTTCCGGGACCTCGTAAACGCTCAAGCCTTCCCAGCGATAGTAATCCATCGGCTGGATGCGCAAACC
>JACQVP010000036.1 GCA_016209715.1 Candidatus Omnitrophota bacterium | reverse complement strand
GATGGCTCAGGCCGATCACGGCCTGGATCTCGGTGCCGCGCATGTTGTCGGCGGGAAAGGCAAAAATAAATTCCGGATCTAGATCGGGATGTTTTGACCGGTAGTCGCGCTTCATCGCCTCGGAGGCCATCTCGCGGACCAGCCCGTGGGACCGGAACATCCTTGAGAGCTCATAAACCCGCTCGTCATCGGTGCAAATCATGCCGCCTTCGACGGTGCTCATGTGGTGGCCGTAGTAGAACGAAAAATTAGAGGCCAGTCCGAAGCTGCCGACTTTTTTCCCGCGAAACGCCGCGCCGTGCGACTCGCAGGCGTCTTCGAGGAGGGGGACGCGCCTGTCCGCCAGGACATCCAGCATCCGGTCCGTCAAGGCATTATAACCGAGGACGTGCGTCAGGAAGACGGCGCGCGTCCGGCTCGAGATCTTTTTCTCGAGTTGCCGGTCGTCCATTCCGAGGGTCACCGGATCGATGTCTGCAAAAACCGGTTCAAACCCGCATTGCAGCACGGAGGCGATGTCTGAAACCCAGGTCAGGACCGGCACCAGCACTTCTCCGGAGCCGGCGATTTCCCGGAGGACCGCCAGAGAGATCAAATTCGCCGATGAGCCGGAATTCACGAAAACGCTGTGCCGGACGCCCACCCATTCGGACCAGGCCTGTTCGAAAGCCCGCACTTTTTCGGACTGGGTCAGCCGGGGGTCCCCCTTCAGGAACTCGATGACGGCGCGGCGGTCTTCTTCCGTGACATTGTTTTCCATCAACGGCCAGCCGAGAGGATCGCTCATAATATCTATATATCGACACGCCGGGCGAGGTATTAAATCGCGCGTAAGGGTTCCACCGATCGGGCCGAATCATTGATTATGACAAAATCCTCCGGAGGGGCCGGTCTGCTCGCGCTGCTCGCGTGCCTGGCCGTCAATGCCTTTTATCTCCAAACCTCGTTCAGGCTCCAATTCGAGCCGATGGATTACGGCGGCTTCATCGACCTGGCCTGGCGTTTCCTCCAGGGCCAAACTCCCTACGTGGACTTTCTCTACCACGCGGGCCCGATTTTTCCCCTCACGCATGCCTTGTTCATAAAAACGTTCGGTCTCGGGAAATCCGCGGTCCTGGCCCATCTGCTGTTCACGAGTTCCGCGTATCTCCTGCTCGTATTCTGGATCGCCCGGAAAATCCTGCCCGTGAAAATCACCGCGCTGGCTCTGGTCCTCGCGACCGCGACCTTTCACTGGTATTATCCATTCCCCAATTTCATCAATGACGCGTATCTTTGGGGAATTGCGGCCGCCGCCGCGGTGGCCATTTCGCTCCCGTTTGGCAATTCCCGCCGGGCGGCCGGGAGCTTTTTCCTTTGCGGCGTCTTCGCCGCGCTTTCCTGCCTCAGCAAACACAATATCGGAGTGCCGTATGCGGCCGCCTATTTCGCCGTCGCCCTGTCCTCGCGCCTTCGAAAACACTGCCTTCTCGGCTACGCGGCGGGCGCGGGCCTCGCGTTCGCCGCAACGGCCGTTTTTTTCATCCCGGACTTGGCCGCTTTCTACCGGAATATCGCGGACTATCTCGGCGAAGAAGAACGCCGATGGTTGAATTTCCTGCCTCTGTCGGCGCTCGGCGTCCGCCATTACTGGCAGATCGCTCTCGTGAGCGCCCTGGGGGTTTTTCCCCGCGACCGGAAATATCCGGAGCTGCTCGCGCTGGTTTGCGGGGTCACTTTCGTTTCGTATTTTTCGCACCACACCAATACCGTCAAACAAATATCCCATCTCCCGCTCCTCATGGCGTTCGGCCTGCTCTACCGAGCGGCCGCGGACGATGACGGGTTCAAGAGAAGCCTCCAGTTCCGGGCCGCGGTCGCCGGTCTCGTGATCCTCGGCCTGGCGCAAACCCAGCCCGTGATGGCGGAGATTGTGCGTCACCGCTCCTTGTGGCGCCAAATTTACACCCATCGGCTCCAGGCCGGCCCCTTGTCCGGCTGGCGCAGCCACCCCGCCTGGGGCGGCCCCATGGATCATTTTCTGGAAAAGATCAAGCGGGAAGTGCCGGTCGGGGAAAGCCTGCTTTTGCTGGATAAAATGCAGATTCTTTACCCCCTTGCGGAGCGGAAAAGTTATCCCGGCGTCCTGTTCCATTTCTATCTGCCGGGCATCAACCGCTCTCCCGCTCAACGCCAGCTCATGCGCGAGGCCATCCTCGCCGCCCCTCCGGACTGGATCCTCACGGGCTACCGCGTCGGGGCACTCCTCTTCGATCCCAACGACGCGCGCGGATTTCGCCCCGTGATGCTCCCCTTTGATGAATTGGTGCACGTGTTCGGCCTGGAAGAATTCTTGCTCTCCCGTTATAAAATCTTGGACGTTTACGGGAAATACGCACTCCTCCGCCGGATCGATTCCGAAACCCCGGCCGCTTGACCGTGGATCGCGCGAAAAATTACCTCCCGGCCCTGCTCGCGCTGCTGGCGGCGGAATGTCTCTTTTACGCGCTGTTTCTGAGCTCGCCGCGCATCCCCCGCGGAAGCGACGGATTTCAATATTTCGCCTTGCAGTATTTTTTCCTGAACCATGCCGTCACGGCCGGTGAAACTCCCCTCTGGATCCCTTTCCTGACTCACGGGAATCTGGCGGCCGTCCCCTATTTGAGTTCTTCCGGCGCGCTGCAGCAAATCGCTCTCTCCGCGGGGCCGCTCCTCGGCTCGGCGCCGTTTCTGTCGATTTTTTATTCCGGTTTTCTCGTCGAGGAATTGATTCTGGTGGCGGGGACCTGGCTCCTCGGCCGGAGATTCATCCGCTCGACGCCGGGGCTTTTGGTCGCCTGCGCCTCGGCGGCCGGTTCTTGCGTTTGGGCGGACAGCCCCTGGTTCAACTTTCATCTGTTCTATGCCCTTCCTCTCCTGCTCCACTGGCTGCACCGTTTCCTCGAAACCGGCCGCTGGCGGTATCTGACGGCAGCGGGATGCTTTTTTGCGTACCAGTGCTTTGGCAGCCTCGCCTATTTTGTTCCGCTTCTCTCACTCACCGTCTTTCTCTATTTTTTATTTTTCGCGCTATTCAACCGGACTCAATGGCCCGACTGTCTCTCAACCACCCCTCAACGGCTGGCGGGATTGGGCGCCGGACTCCTGATTGTGATCGCTTGGGCCGTGCCCTTGCTCTTTCTTCTGGCGGAGGCGAGCTGGGTCGTGCGGTACAACCCCGGCCGGAATCCGGACGCCTCCGTGACCCTTTCTCAATTTCTGAGCTATGGCGGAAATCTTTCGCCCTGGAACTGGCTGGAACTCGCGACCGGCATTTCTCCGCACCTCGAATTCACGCTCTACGCGGGCCTCCTCACCCCCTTCCTCGCGCTGCTCGGATTGATTCTTGAACCCCGGAAGAATTTTCTCCATTTTTATTTGATGGTCGCGGTTCTGTTTTTTTTCAGCCAGGGCGGGAAGATCGCGTCTTTTTTCTATACCGTCTGGCCTTTCATGTACCTTTACCGCCATGTCGGATTGACGGCCGTTCTGGCCAAACCATTCTTGTGCCTGGCGGCCGGGATCGGGTTGGACATTCTCGGCCGTGAAATGGCCGCGAGACCGGGGAGACAATTCCGGACGGGGATTGCCGCCCTCGCCGCGGTCCTGTGGGGAGCGGTCTTGTTGGGGCTATGCCGGCACGCGGACGGCTTTTCGCTGTGGTTCAAAACCCGCTTTCCTGCCAATGTGAGCTGGATGCCCGAGGCGGCCGCATCCGGATTCTTCGGAGACACGCTTTTCAAGTCCGGCCTTCTGGCGGCGGGAGCGGGCGTCCTTCTGTTTTTAGGGTGCCGGGTCCGGCAAAATCGCCTGCGCTCCTGCATTCTTGTCCTGATCGCGCTGGCAGGATGCCTGGATGTGTTTTCTTATAAATACCAGGAAGCTCTCCGCAGAACCCGCGGCCTCGCGCCGCGGCAGGACCAAATACTCGCCTATCAGCAGATTCCCTATGAATCCCGGCGCGATCCGGACTTCTGGAAGAACAACCCTCGCGCCCGGACGCTTTTCCCCGACAGATTCAAAGTCACTTACCAAATAGCACCTTCGAAACCGCTTTCGATTCGAGACTATCTTCTCAAAACAGATTTGGTGCTGGCCCAGCCTTGGCCTCTCTTTTATCTGAGGGATCAGCCCTGGTACCACTTGTTCGCGCGTTCTCTGACTGGATATGGCGCGGATCTATGGCTGTTACTGCCGTTTTTTTTCCACGACACCCTGGGAAGCCCCTTTCGCGTGGATTCCTGGTCGCCGCCGTTTGACCGCGTGA
The DNA here is from genome assembly GCA_016209715.1 of Candidatus Omnitrophota bacterium. Lineage (GTDB taxonomy): Bacteria > Omnitrophota > Omnitrophia > Omnitrophales > Omnitrophaceae > JACQVP01. The sequence goes on along the minus strand of JACQVP010000036.1, from coordinate 668 downwards.
TCAGGGCCTTTTGGGGAAAGGGCGCTCGCGAATGGAACGACATCATCCCACTGCTGGACCGTTTAAGCAGGGGGTTGATCCTGACACGCCATCCCGTTTTTCTCAAAATTGCCGGCGCGAGCGAGGACAAGATTCAGTTTTTTTCCGGCGCCTTCCGGACCCGGGACGATGAAGAAACGGCGAAATTGCTGACGGACAAAGATTATGCCGGCGATCTGCTGTTTCTGACGCCTCCCAAATCCCATGGGCCCGCGGAACGGGTTCCGGTTTGGCAGGGCCAACGGCCGCTGGCTTCGAGCAGCCGGGTTTCGATTTCTTATAAAGTCGAACGATACAATGCCAATCATCTCGTCGTTCGCGCGGACACCGGCCCGCGCAAGTCAATCTGGATCTATTACAGTGACATCTGGCATCCCGGCTGGAGGGCCTCCGTCAACGGACGGCCCGCCCCCGTTTGGCGGGCGAATCTGGGATACAAAGCCGTGCGCCTCGAGCCCGGCGCCAATGAGATCCACTTTTATTTTTCACAACCCGGAATTGCGCTCGCTCAAACGGGTTGCGCCCTGCTCGCGGGATTTTGGATAGTAGTTATTCTGAAGTCGATTAAACCTTTTGGACCGGCCGGCGTCTAAGAAGTGAAATTCGCGGAAAGGAGAAAGCAAACATGG
>JACQVP010000038.1 GCA_016209715.1 Candidatus Omnitrophota bacterium | reverse complement strand
TTGCGTGCAGTGTATTGGCATCAATTGCACAATTTTATGCTGACTAGTTTCTTTAGTTTTTCTATCACCTTACGGATGTGGGTTTCATTCACTTCAAGATATGATGGTGTTATCATCACGCCTCTGTATGCAATGTCATTCCTTATATGTCTCAATTGATCCAATAATGCTGCTTCTGACGCATCAATTTCTTTGCAGTTTTTTGCAACGTATCCTATGAGCATTTCGTGGCTGGTTGTTTTCCATCCGTCAATTGCCAGAATCGCGGTTATCAGCTCCTTGACTATTTCGTAGTGGGCCTCGGGACCACCGGCACGGTCATGGGCGCGGGCCAATATTTGAAAGAGAAGAATCCGGGACTCAAGATCATCGGCGTTGAACCGACCCGGGAGCACCGCCAGCAGGGGTTGAGAAATATGTCGAAGTCCCGCAAGCCGGACATCTTCGATCCGACGATCCTGGACCAGAGACTGGTGGCGACGGACGAAGACGCCTTCCGGATGGCCAAGGACCTCTGCCGCCGGGAGGGGATCCTGGCGGGGATCAGTTCCGGTTCCGCGCTTTGGGCCGCTCTCGAGGTGGGCCGTACGGCGCCGGCCGGGAGCCGGATGGTGGTGATTTTTCCCGACCGCGGCGAGAAATATTTGAGCACCGAACTTTTTCCGGAGTAAACTAACCCCATGGGCATTGCACAAGAGAAACCGGCCAGGACCATTGACGTGAAGGGGCAGGTGTGCCCGTATCCTTTGATTGAAACCAAAAATGCGCTCAAAGCCCTCAAGCGGGACCAGGTCTTGGAAGTCGTCACCGACAACGAGCCCTCGGTGAACGAGACCCTTCCCATGCTGTGCGAAAAAAAGGGCTATCCCTGCGAGACCTTGACCGAGAGCGATTACTGGCGCGTGTTCATCAAAAAGACGGACGATTAAAATTTGAAGATCCTGGCCGGCATCGATATCGGGGGCACCAAGATTTCCGTCCTCCTGGTGGACCCGAAAGGGACGATTCTCTCGCGGAAGCAGATTCCGACCCGCACGGGAAAGTCGTCCCGCGCGGCGATCCGCGAACTCACCGACGCGTTGCGGGTGCTCTTGCAGGCCCGGAAGAGGGACCGCCTCCTCGGCATCGGCGTGGGGTTGCCCGGCCCGGTCAATCCTGCCCAGGGCCTCGTCCCTTGGTCGCCCAATCTCCGGGGCTGGGAAGGGATCCCGCTCAAGCGAATCCTGGAAAAGAAATTCCGCGTCCCGGTGCGCATGGATAATGACGCGAACGCCGCCGGCTACGGCGAAAAGATTTTCGGGGCGGGAAAGAATGCGCGCGACTTCGTTTATATGACCGTCAGCACGGGGATCGGCGGCGGGCTGGTTTTGGGCGGGCGGGTGCACCGCGGGGCCAGTTTCTGCGGCGGGGAAGTAGGGCACATGACCATCGTCCCCGGCGGGCACCTCTGCAACTGCGGGAAAAACGGCTGTTTGGAGGCCTACGCCAGCGGCACGGCAATCGCCCGCGAAGCCCGGCGCCGGATCAAGTCCGGGGCCAGGTCCCTTATCGGTACCTTGTCTCCCCGCCTCAGCGATATCAGCGCGATCACCGTCACACAGGCCGCGGCGGCGGGCGACCGCGTGGCGAGTGAAATTTTTCGGGATGCCGGCGTGTACCTGGGTATCGGGATTGCCACACTGATGAACGTCCTCAATCCCAGCATGATCGTCCTGGGCGGCAGCGTGATCAAGGCGGCGCGCTTTTTTTGGCGGCCCATGATGCAGTCGGCCCGGAAAGAGGCCTGGCCGGTGGCTTTTAAGGCCTGCCGCGTGCTTAAAACGGCGCTCGGGGAAAACGCGGGCAATCTCGGGGCGGCGGCGCTGGTTCTGGAGGAGGAGATTTAGCGGCAATCGCATGAATTCAAAGATCGGCCCGGCGGTCCTTGCCGTCCTGTATTTTTTCAGCGTCCTTCCATTTCCCGGATGCGCCTCCGGGAAGCGGCAAACCGCCGCGTCACCCGCTTCTGTGCAGGACACCTTCGAACAGCGTGAAATCGCCCTCGGAAATCAAATTCATTCCCAGGTGCTTTCAAACTTTTATCTCTACACCGAACCCCGGCTCCTGGAATACGTCTCGAAGATCGGGGGGGCCTTGGCCGGACACGCAGAGAGAAAGAAGCTGAAATATGAATTCACCGTGCTGGTCAGCGAGAAGATCTTCGCGACGTCGGCGCCCGGCGGGCATGTTTACATCACCACGGGGTTCCTGAATTTTCTCGACAATGAAGCCCAACTCGCGGGCGTGCTCGGCCATGAAATCGGCCAGTTGCAGTACCGCGATCCCCGCCTCACCGATTCCAAGAAATACATGGATGCCTTGGCCGCGGGCGGGGCGTTCGTGGGCGGTATGTTCGGGCAAATCGGGGCCCTGGCCATCCTGGGCCTGATCGGGATGGACGCGATCACCGACGAAAAATCGAAGGAACAGCGCGTGGTCATCGCCGACCGGCTGGCGCTCGAATACATGGTGGCCGAAAATTACGACCCGGAAAGCTGGCTGGACGTCCTCTCCAAGATGACCCGCCTCAAGGACCAGAACGTGGCCTTCATTTTCGATTATTATAACCTCCGCCCGATCTTTCATCGCCGCTTCAAACAGTTCCAGAAGAATTTCGGGCGGCTCCCCCTGCAGGACAAGACCCTCGTGACCCGCGCCGACGGTTTCGTTTCCGCCACCAAGGGTGTCCGGGAAATGTACCGCGCTCCGGCCTGAGCGGAATCTCATGCGTCTTTTTTTTGAGTGTGAGCAGGTCTTGGAGTTTTTGAGAGACACGCTCGCCGGGGCCGCCGGAGGTGCGTCCCGGGCGGTTTTTTTGGACCTCCCGAATCACCGCAATGCCGGGGACTATTTCATCGCCCTCGGGACTCTGTTTTATTTCCGGAACTTTCTGAAGGCCCAGGTCGAATACTGCGCTACGGCCGCCTCCTTTTCCCAGGAATCGCTTGACTGCGCCGAAGAGGCCCCTATTTTCCTGCAAGGCGGTGGAAATCTGGGCGACCTTTGGCCGGCGTCAGAAAATTTCCGGCGCTCCGTGATTGGACGGAATCCGCACCGGCGGATCATCGTTTTGCCGCAATCGATTTATTTCAAAGACCGCCGGGAGCTCGAGACCTCTTGCCGCATTTATAACGCCCATCCGGATCTGACCTTGTGTGTCCGGGAAAGCGAAAGCTTCCGCTTTGCCGAAGAACATTTCGGCCGCTGCCGGTTGATCCTGGCGCCGGACATGGCCTTTTTTCTGTGCTCTAGGCTTCGGCCCTTGTCTAAAAATTATCAGCCCGCGAAAGGGGGCCTGTTCCTGTCCCGCCAGGATCAGGAGAAAGTTGATCTCTTTGAGCCTCCCGGGCGGTGGGATGGGTGGAGAACGGAGAATTGGGAAAGCTACGCCGATGTCCCGCTATGGGGAAGCGGCGGGCGACCGGAACCCTTGTTTGCTTTCCCCCAGCCGCCCGGACTGCCTCTCGAATGGACGGATCGGGCCTGGAGTGTCGTTCGCCGTTCGGCGCGGCAGCTGTTGAGCCCTTCGTTTGTCGTGACCGACCGTCTGCACGGACATCTGATGGCCCTCATGCTCAATATCCCTCATTTTTTCCTGCCCAACCAATATCATAAAAACGAATCATTTTTCGGCACTTGGACGCGCGGGATATTGCATGGCTGTTTTGTCAAAGAGCCCGAGGCGCTGAAGCACGTGCCGCGCTACCCCTTGGTCTCGCTGCCCAAGAATCCCGCGCCCTCGCCGCGAGCCTCCGTTCCCGGCCTCAAAATTTCATATTGCACTCCCTGCATGGGCAGACTGCATCATTTGAAGAAAACGATTCTCAGGAATTTGCGGGACAATGAGCGGTGGCCCGCGGTTGAATTTCTGCTTCTGAATTATGGTTCAGACGCTGCCGTGGAGAAATGGGCCGAGAGGCATCTGAAAAAATGGATATCCGCCGGACGGGTGAAATACTGCCGGACCGAATTTTATCCTCACTATCATATGGCGCATGCCAAGAACGTCAGCCATCTGCTGGCCTCGGGAGACATCGTCTGCAACCTGGACGCCGATAATTTCACGGGGAAGGATTTCACGCCCTTTCTCCGGGATTTATTTCAGGGCGGCCGGTGGGGCCTCGTTCATTCGCATTGGAAATTGCGGCGTCAAAGTATGGGCCGGCTCGCGATGCGCAAAGAAGATTGGATGGATCTGGGCGGTTATGACGAATCGTTCACAGGATGGGGCTCCGAAGACCGGGATCTCATGTTTCGGGCGATCGATGCCGGGATTCAAAGATTCCTGGTCCCTGACTGGCGGCTCTTGAAGAACGTCCTTCACGGAGATGACGAAAGGGTGCGCTTTTTTAAGGCCGAAGACCGGGACACGGAAAAAACGAAGCGCGCTAACAGCGAGCGGTTGCTGGGCCGGGTTTTGTCGGGCGATTTAAGAGCCAATCGAAGCGCATCCTGGGGACAGGCAAAGGTTTATTTGAATTTCAGCCCGACGGCGATCGATGTCGGGCACCCCCCTAGTCAGACGCATTCCGATTGAGTAAAATTAAGCATCTGGAACGATAAAGGCAAACCATTTGAAAAAATGGGGCGTAAAGCCACGACCTAACCCCTTGTCTTGACGAGGGTAAGGTGGCCGGGCTGCCGAAGCCGGTGAGGCGGCTATATTCTGACTGATGGACACGCTGCAGGCGGTTCTGTCGCCGTCGAGTTACGGAATCAATCCCTTCGCTTTGCCTCCGCTGGTTGTGGGCGTTTTGCTGGCGCTGCTCGGTCTCACCATCTGGATCAACGAAAAGCGGTCTTCCGCGGCGACGGCCTTTTTCGTCCTGACCTCGAGCGGGGTGATATGGCTCCTGTCTTACGTGGGGATTTTTTCCGCCCGGAACGCGCTGGTCGCGCGGTGGTGGGGCGGTCTCGAGAATATCGGCGTCGTTTTCATCCCGAGTTTTTTCTATCTCTTCACCTTGATCGTGACCAACCGGTTCGCGGCGCAAAAGACCGCGGCGGACCTCGCGATCCTGATCTCCGGATTGTTCGCCCTCACCATCGTTCATACCGACTGGTTCATCCCGGAAATGCTGGTCTATCCCTGGGGCTACTATGTCCGGTACGGTCCGGTCACCATTCCTTTCCTGATTTTCTTCTCCGTCCTGATGGGACTGAGCCTGCGCATTTTCTGGCGGGAATCGCGGCGGGCCGTGATGGATCACGCCAAGCGGCGATATCGGGCGTTCGTGGGCGCGTTCGCGTTCTCGCTCCTCGGGTCGGTCGATTTCCTGCCCGCGTACGGCGTTTCCGTTTATCCCTTCGGCTACATCGGGGTCTCGATTTTTTTGGTGATCATCGGGCAGGCGATCCGGCGGCACCGGCTGGTGGACATCACGCCTTCCTTCGCGGCCGAATACATCGTGGAGCGGATGGCGGACGCCCTGGTGGTCGTAGATTGCGACGGGATCATCCGGATCGTCAACGAGGCGGCGGGCCGGATTTTGGGCTGGAATCCGAAAACCGCGACGGGGCTGACGCTGGCCGAGGCGAAAAGCAGGATGTTCACGCCCGAACCTTTTGAAGTCATGATGGGCCGGCAGAGGCCCTGGAATTATGAAGTGACCTGCCTGGACCGCGAGGGGCGGGAATTGACGCTCGACGTGGCCGCCTCGGCGATCCGGGACGAGAACGGCCGGCCGGTGGCCCTCATTTATATCGCCCGGGACATCACCGAAAGCAGGAAGGCGAACGAAGCGCTGCTGCAGAAGAATCTCGAACTGGTGCGGGCCAAGGCCGCGAAGGAGCAGCTGGAATTATTTGCCTTCATGGCCTCCCACGACCTGCGGGAACCCTTGCACAAGATCATGGCCTACGGCGACCTGATCAAAAGCTCTTCGGCGGGCCTCAGCGAGAAAGGGAAGGACTATCTCGACCGCCTGATCCTCGCCGGCAAAAGGATGAGCGAGCTCATCGCGGACATCTTGGAGCTTTCGAAAGTGGCGGCCGCGAAAGGGCCGTACTCGCAGGTCGTCCTGGACGAGGTCCTCGCGGACGTTCTCTCGGACCTGGAAGTGAAAATCTCCGAAACCGGGGCGGACATCCGGAAAGAACCTCTTCCTGTTATTGCGGGCGACCCGGTGCAATTGCGGCAGCTCTTTCAGAACCTGCTGGGAAACGCGCTGAAGTTCACTCCCAAAGGCATCCCGCCACGCGTGGAAATCACGGCCCGCGATTCGGGCAACGGGATTTGGGAAATTTCCGTGGAGGACCATGGCGTCGGGTTTGAGGAAAGCAAGGCCGAGAAGCTTTTCCGGCCCTTTGAGCGTCTGCACAGCCGCCAAGAGTATCCGGGAAGCGGGATCGGACTCGCGATCTGCAAGAAAATCGTGGAAAATCACGGGGGCACGATCGGCGTGACGAGTCAGCCCGGCCAGGGCTCGCGCTTCACGATTCAGCTCCCGAAGCAGGGAAAAGTAGAGGCCGCGGAGGCGGCAGGCATCAAGAGTGGATGAGGCGGTTGATCTCGCCTACCAGATAATCGACCTGGATAGGCTTGCTGTGGAGGGCATAGCGCCGGCCTTCCGACGCCGGAGAAGGCGGGCGGTCCTTGGCGAGCCCGGAGAGGAAAATGACCGGCACCTTGGCATCGAAGCCGTCGAGGATTAAATTTTCGTAGGCATGAACGCCGTTGGATTCTCCCAGCATGATGTCGAGGATGATCAAATCCGGCCGGCGGGAAAATGCGGATTCGCGAAAGGCTTCACTGTCGGGGGCCAGCGCCACCTCAAACCCTCTGGAAGTGAGGCATTCCTTCATTAGATCGAGGAATTCACAATCGTCATCGACGATCAGAATGCAGGGCGGCATAGGAATCGAATTATTTTAGCATAAACTTTCTTTTGAAAAGGCAATTAATTTACCGTATAATCATTCTTCCAATCGCGCCCAAGTAATGATTGACGCGGTATTTGAGGCGCTCATGCCCGCATAGCTCAGTTGGTAGAGCAACTGACTCTTAATCAGTGGGTCCTAGGTTCGAGTCCTAGTGCGGGCACCATTTTTACTCCATCCTATATCTAACTTGTTATATTTAAATGAGTTACATCATTTACGGATTAAATCATTGACTTTTAGCCGGACTTAATGTATCTT
>JACQVP010000002.1 GCA_016209715.1 Candidatus Omnitrophota bacterium | reverse complement strand
AGACGGAGCAAATGGATTCCAAGGCCGAGATAATCCGTCCCGGCTCCCGGGTGGGGCAATGGCATTATCCGGAAGGGAAGTTCTCTTTCGAAAAATACGTTCTGCTCAAGGAGACCAATCTGTTGGGCGGCGCCGATTACGATTATTACCACAGCTGGCAAAGCGAGATCAAGGATGTCCTGCTGCTCCAGCACCCGGAATCCGGCCCCTGGCTCAAGGACAACCCGCACATCCGCCTGGTCGTCCATAGCTCCAACCAGAAATTCCTGGCCCAGACTAAATACGGCGACCGCGTCCGGGTAGAGGCAGTCACCCGCGAAATCCGCTTTTGCAGTTTCATCATGAGCTTTCGTTTTTACCTCTCGGACGGGGACACGCTCCTCGGCACGGCCTGGCAGAAGATCTGCGCCTTCAATTCCAAAAACGACAAGCTCTGCCGCCTCCCGCGTCTGGTGCTGGACCTGATCGAGCCGCTCCAGGAAGAAGGCTCTCCCGTGCCCGTTTCCTCGACGTGACGGATAGCCGCTTCTGGTCCTGCTGGCGCCTCTGGGCGGCCACCGTCCTTCTCCTCGCTTTTTTCCTGATTTTATTACGGGCGTTTGCCGCGCAGTCCGAGCGCGACCGGCAAAAGTTTTTTTTCTCCCAAAAGAGCGAATCCCCCCTTCCCCTGCCGGAAGGCTTGAAGAGGTCCCGGCAGCTGGCTTATTGGCCGGAGCATGAATCCGCCCTTCAGGTGGTTCTTTGGCCCTGGCTGGCGTTGGTGTGCGGCGGGGGGATTTACGCCGTTGTATTGACGCTGCGGGTCCCGGTCGAATGGTCTCGCACGAAAAAAATCTCCGGGGCCAGCCTCTTGCGTATGATCGCCGTCGCAGCCGTTCTCGGTGCGGCCGTGCCCGTGGTCCGGCTGGGTACGCGCGTCTGGGTTTCCGATGAACCGAGGCGCGAGCTCAGCGCCGCGGAAGCGTATCAGGCTCAAATGGAACAAATTCTCGGAAAATGGATTGAGATCGCCAATGAATTTTATGAATTGGAGCGGCTCGGGGATTACGGCGCGCGGCTGACGCAGCTGCAATACCTCAGATTGAAGGCTCAAGATCTGAACGACGCTCTCCGCCGGGCAGTCCCGGTCAAACACTCCGGGGCGTTTGAGGTGAACAGCGGCCCGTTTCTCGCGGCCATGGGGGATTTCTTCCGCCGGTTGGACATTTATCTCGAGGCCGCGCTCAACCCGGCCGAAAGCGAACAGGGAAGGGCCACGGCCCAATTCTACGACCTGCTGGAGAACATTCACGTTCCGCTGCGCGTCGCGGGAGATCAAATCTGCCTGCGGCCGGCGGTCCTGCAAACCTTCAAAGTGTCTGCACGCCAGACCTTCCAGGAAATTGGCGCGGCTCCCGCACAGGCACGGTACAGCAACTTCCTCCTGTTTGGCTACTATTTATACGATTGGGTGCTCCGGCACACCGAAGGGACTGGCGCCGGGACCGAGTTATTGGCAGCCCCGCATGAGAAAGACCAATAAGAGCAGAGGCGCAGGGATACCGATCAGCCAAAGCAGAGCGTATGTTCTCGCGCCCCCTTTGCGGCGGGCCTTTTTTAAGGTTTTCATGGGATGCTCCTCATTTGCCCGAAGCGGCGGGGCTCGGGCACTTATTAGTTTATTTCGGGCTCCGGACTCCCGGTTATCGGGGAGGCGCTCGGGCGGCATCGGGCCCGCGATGACAAAGCTGTCGGTCGCAATACCCCGCATGATAGAATCCTGCCCCATGAAATCTTGGCTGGGCTTCACGCTCCTGGTATGGGCCTTGGCGGCAGGTTCTTGCGCTCCCAACCGGGAGGAAATCGTCCCCGTCAGCAGTCGCGAGCTGCCGGCGCACTTGGCCGATGACGAGAGCGAAGTGCGGCAAGTGGTGTCCGATTTCGAACGTTACCTTTCCGGACGCGAGGTGTTCTACCGGGACGCGGCCCTCGAGACCTATCTCAGAAAATTGACGGTGCCGCTGGCTTCTTCGCTCGATTGGCCCGAGAGCATGAAGCTCCGGGTGAAAATCCTCCGGGATCCCACGGTGAACGCGGTTTCGCTCATGAACGGCCATCTTTACGTGCACACCGGCATTTTGGCGCGCCTGGACAGTGAGGCGGAACTGGCGTTTGTTCTGGCCCATGAGCTGGCGCACATTGATCACCGGGACACGCTTTATCAAATGATCAACCTGCGCCGCAAGACCGTCACCTTCAAAGTGCTGGACCTCTTGTTCACGCCCGTGGCGTCTCTGGTAGGCGCGGGAGGTTTGAGCGAGATGACGCTCGCGCTTATCTACGCGTCGTCCGTGACGGGTTATGGCCGCGAGGCCGAGGCAGGCGCCGATTTGTTCGCGATCGAAAAAATCAGCCGGCTGGGATATCCCGCGCAGGCGGCCCTGAGGTTTTTCGAGGTGCTCATGGCGGAGAAGGAACGCTATAAGGAAGGCCACGAGATTTTTTTTCTGAGCAGCCACCCCTCAAACCGGCGGCGCAAAGCCGAATTGACGGAATGGATCCGGGCCCATCCCGGCCAGCGTTCCTCGGCGCGACGGGGCCGTTACCTCCGGGCCACATACGCGGTGCGCCTCGAAAACGCGAAGCTCAACCTCGATCTGGGCCGTTTCTACCACGCCTTGGATGATGTCGCCAAGCTCTTGCGGCAAAATCCCGAAGATCCGGCGGCCTATTACGTCCGGGCGGAAATTTACCGGAACCTGCCCGCGAACTGGGAGAAGGTCCGGGAAGAAGTCTCCGAGGAGCGGTGGAAAAGACTGGAGGCGCTGGGGCAGGCCGGACGGGCGGAGAGATGGCGCGAGAAAGCCTTGAGGGATTACCGGAAATCATTACAATTGGAACCGGGTTACGCGCCGCCCTACCGCGGACTCGGCGTGCTTTTTCTGGAACTTGAAAATTTTCCGGAAGCCAAACGCTATTTCAATAAATATCTGGAGATCGACCCCGCGGCCCGCGACCGGCGGAGCGTTCTCCGGCATTTGAAAGACATGGAGGCAATGATGCAGGGAGGCAAAGCATGAACCCGTATTCGCAGCTCCGCCGTTGGTTCGCCCTGGCCGCCTGCCTGGCCGTTCTTTCGGGGTGCGGCACCATCCGGAAACATCCGAATTTCGACCAGCGTTCGGCGGAAATCGCCGTCGTCTCGGTGATGCCGCCGGACGTGCTCCTGCAGAGGATCGTCTTCAAAGGCGACAACGAAGTCATGTATCGGGAAAGCGAGAGCGCGAAAAAGATCCTCAGCGACGCTTTGCGCGGCGCGTTCGCCGGGCGCGGTTACGAGGCCAAACCTTTTGAGATCACGAAGGCCTTGCGGAAGAAATACCCGGAGGTCTCGACAGACTGGAGCAAATTGACCGACAAATACAATGAGCGGGTCAAAGACGTCCAGACCCAGTTCGTCGCCAAGATGAAATACGCTGATTTCAAGCTTTCCCTGGGCGCGGACGTCAATCCTTTTGCCGACCATGCTTCGGCCGACGTGCTCGTGTTCATGGTGGCGGCCGGTTACATCAATTCGGCCGGGGAGAACACCAAAAATTTCTTCAAGTCCATCCTGGTCGGGGTCGGGTCCCTCGGCTCTTACGTTCCTATTTATAACAGCTTCGGCGGCGCCATGCACGTCACGGTGGTGGACGGCGACAACGGCGACCTCCTGTGGCATAATTTTTCACCGCCCACTCTCGCCTACAACTTGACCGATGAAAAGGCCCTCCGGAAAATGGTGCAGGCGACGCTCAAAGGCTTTCCGGACCGCAAAGCCGCCGCCGTTTCTCCGGGCGCGGTGGAAGTCCGGGAGCCGAAGATTGAGGTGGACCGCGTCAAAATAAGCCCGCCTCTTCCGGCCCGTCCCCGCTAGATATGGCACTTGTCATCTCGGTCGCCGCTTACATGGCGGGGATGCTGGCCATCGGTTTTTGGGTGAGCCGCCGCATCCGCAACACCCGGGACTATATCGTCGCGGGCGGCGGGCTCGGCTGGTGGCTCAGCATCGGGACCATTTTCGCGACCTGGTTCGGCGCCGAGACCTGCATGGGATCCTCGCGCACGGCCTATGAACGCGGGATCCTCGGCGTCATCGCCGACCCTTTCGGCGCGGGGCTTTGCCTCATCCTCGCCGGCCTCTTTTTCGTCCGTTATTTCCGCCGCATGGGGTTCACGACGGTGGTCGATTTTTTCGAGCACCGCTACGGCAAGAAAGTCGCGTCCGCGTTCGGCATCCTCTATATTCCCGTTTATCTCGGCTGGGTCGGCGGGCAACTCCTTGCTTTTGGTCTCATCCTGCATTCGCTGACCGGCATCCCGCAGCCGCTGGCGGTGGGCGCGGCCACCGCGGTGGTGCTTTTGTACACGTACTGGGGAGGGATGTGGGCCGACGCGGTGACGGACGTGGTGCAGATGATCTTCATATTGGCCGGCCTGGGCGTTCTGTTTCCGGTGCTGCTCTCCGACCTGGGAGGCTGGGACGCCGTGACGCGGCAGGTTCCCGCGGAGTTTTTCTATTTTTATCCGCGCGGAGGAAATGCCTGGGACTGGCTGGGTTATGCCCAGGCCTGGATGATCGTGGGGATCGGCTCGCTCCCGGCCCAGGACCTGTTCCAGCGGCTGATGTCGCCGAAGAACGAGACCATCGCGAGCTGGGGCTCGATCCTGTCGGGCGTCCTTTACATCGCGGCCGGAATGATCCCGGTCCTGCTCGGGATCTTCGGCCGGGTGGCCCTGCCGGAGGGCTCCGGCGACTCGATTCTCATCGCGCTTTCGGAAAAATATCTTTCCGTTCCGCTCCGGGCCCTCATGCTCGGGGCTCTACTATCGGCGATCATGAGCACCGCGGACAGCGCGCTCCTGGCGCCGGCCGGCATTATCGGAAACAACCTGGCCGCCTATCTGGCCCCGGACTCGGGGGACGAAGCCCGGCTCCGGTGGTGCAAGTGGAGCATCCCCGTTGTGGGGCTGGGTTCTCTATTCCTAGCAATTTATTTCAAAAATGTTTACGCGCTGTGCACGCAATCTTGGGGGATCCTGCTCGTCGGCGTCGCCGCGCCTCTCATCGCCGGCATGTTCTGGAAGCGCGCCAGCGCGGCCGGGGCCTTTGCCGGATTTGCCGCGGGCACGGCGTCCTGGATCGCGTTTTCGGCGTTTCTTCCGGATTTTTTTCCGGCGCAATTGGCCGCGTTTGGCGTTTCCTGGGCCGTCCTGATCGCGGTGAGCCTTGCCCTTCCTGAAAAAAATCTCGCCCCGGGGCAAAAAAATGTTTTTACGCGAACATAAAAAAAGATACAATAACGCCGAGATTTCGAAAAAAGGGGAAAACCATTGACCAAATTTAACGGACGTTTGCTCATCATCGGGTGCGGATCGGTTTCTCAGTGCGCCATTCCGATTGTCCTCGATCAGTTCGACATGCCGGCATCGAAGATCACCATCATGGATTTCGCGGACAACCGCTCGCGCGTGGAGCCCGCCCTGAAAAGAGGCGTGAACTACGTGTTCGAGCGCGTGACCAAGGAGAATTACAAGACCTTGCTTGCCCGATACGTGAGCGCCGGCGACATGATCATCGATCTGGCCTGGAACATCGAGACTTGCGCCCTGCTCCAATGGTGCCGCGAAAACGAGATCCTTTACGTGAACACCTCGGTGGAAGAATGGGACCCCTACCGCGATGAGCAGAGGAACGACCCGACCAAGTACACTTTGTACACCCGCCACATGGAGATCCGCAAGACGATCGCCCGCTGGGGGACGAACGACGGAGCCACCGCCATCGTGGATCATGGCGCCAACCCGGGACTGGTTTCCCATTTCACCAAATACGCCCTGATCGATATCGCCCGCAAGATCCTGGCCGAAAAACCCAAGGACGCGCGCCGGCCGGCTCTCGAGGCGGCCCTGTCGGAAGGGAATTTCGCCAAGCTCGCGCAGTTGACCGGCGTCCAGGTCATCCACATCAGCGAGCGGGACACCCAAATCACCGACCGGCCGAAGCAAGTCAACGAGTTCGTCAACACCTGGAGCATTGAAGGCTTCTTCGAAGAAGGCGTCGCGCCCGCGGAACTGGGTTGGGGAACGCACGAGCGTTACGTCCCCGAAGGCGCTTACTTTCATAAGGAAGGCCCGCAGAACCAGATCTGCCTCAACACCATCGGCATGAAAACCTGGGTCCGTTCCTGGGTTCCGTGCGGGGAAATCACCGGCATGGTGATCCGTCACGGAGAGGCCTTCAGCATCTCCGACCGCCTCACGGTGTGGGAAAACGGCAAGGCCGTTTACCGGCCGACGGTTCACTACGCCTATTGCCCCTCGGACGTCGCCATCAATTCCCTGCACGAGCTGGAAATGCGGCAATTCCGCCTCCAGGAAAATCAGCGCATCATGAACGACGAGATCATTTCCGGCGCCGACGAACTCGGCGTTTTGCTCATGGGACACGATTTCACGTCCTGGTGGTGCGGGAGTCTCCTGGATATCCAGACGGCCCGCCAGCTGGTCCCCCATCAGCAGGCGACGACGCTGCAGGTCGCTTGCTCCGTGGTGGCCGCGGCGCTCTGGATGCTCGCCAACCCGAAGAAGGGTCTGCGATTGCCGGACGACATCGACCACCAATTCGTTCTCGACATTGCCGTGCCTTATATTAAGCCCTTCGTCTCCCAGCGTGTTGACTGGACGCCCCTCAAAAACCTCAACACTAAGTTCACGAAATTCGACATCACGAGGCCCCAGGAAGAAGACGTGTGGCAATTCACCACCTTCCTGGTGGACCACAAGGAGAGAGTACGTGCCCACCGCGCCGACGGCGCTCCTTCCAAGCGAGAAACAGTCAGAGTCTAAGAAGCCTGCCTCCCGGAAAGGGAGCGATTCGAACGGGGTAGAAACGTTGATACGCGCGATGCTGAAGAAGCATCGCACCCCTTTCATGATCATCCGCAAGGACCAGCTCGTCCGCCAATTTCGCCGCTTCCGGCGGGCCCTGCCGCAGGTCATGCCTTTTTACGCCATCAAGGCCAATCCGCATCCGAAGGTGATCAAGACCTTCGTCAAACTGGGCGCGGGCTTTGACGTGGCCAGCGCCGCCGAGATGCGCCAAGTCCTCGGCCTGGGCGCGAAGCCCGAGAAGATCATCTTCGCGAACACCATCAAGTCGGTGGACGACATCGTCGCCGCCCGCAAGGCGCGGGTACGGATGATGACCTTCGACAACGAGCCCGAGCTCTACAAGATCTCGGAGCACTATCCGGGCGCCGAGGTCCTGATCCGGATCAAGGTGGACAACCACCGCAGCGTGGTGAACCTTTCCCTCAAGTTCGGCGTGGACCCCGACATGGCCTTTCCCATGATCCGCCGCGCGAAGTCGCTGAAGCTCAATCCCGTCGGGATCAGCTTTCACGTCGGCTCGCAGTCCAGAAACGTGGAGAATTATCTGCAGGCCCTGGAGATCACCTCGCAGATTTTCAACGAGGCCGAGGAAAACGGCATCCCGCTGAAAACGGTCGACATCGGAGGGGGGTTCCCGATCCCGCACTTCGACGGCGAGATCGGCATCAATTTCGAGCGCATGGCGGCGCAGATCCACAGGCAGCGCAAACAGCTTTTCGATCGCAAGGTCACTTTTATCGCCGAGCCGGGCCGCTTTTTCGTGGGGCCGGCCGGGACCCTGGTGACGCAGGTGGTGGGGAGGACGTTCCGGAACAACAAGAATTATTATTATTTGAACGACGGGGTCTATCAGGACTTCTCCGGGATCGTCTTCGACCATTGCAAGTACGAGTTCAAGACGCTCCGGAGGGGGCAGAAGTTCCTGAGCGCGCTGGCGGGACCGACCTGCGACTCCTTCGACACCCTCGCGCTGGACGCCGAAATTCCGGAGCTTTACGTCAACGACGCCGTCTACGTGAAGAACATCGGCGCTTATTCGTGCGCGAGCGCCGTCCCCAACTTCAACGGCTTCCCGCCCGCGAAACTCATTTTTATCTGACCGTCATCCGTTCCAGATATGAAAAATCGTCCGTGTTGATGCGGACGGTTTCCCCTTCCTTGACGAACTGCGGGACGAGCACCTTCAGCCCGTTCTCGAGCTCGGCTTCCTTGTAAGTGGTGTCGGACTGGCCCTTGACGCCGGGCGCGGTGCTGGTCACTTTCAACTCTGCGATTTTGGGGAATTCGAGGCTCACCGGTTTGTCGTCGATGGTGAGAGCGCTCACCTCCATGCCTTCCTTGAGGAAGACTTCCTGCCTGCCGATGGCCTTGGCCGGGAGGGGCGACTGTTCGAAGGTCTCGTTGTTCATGAAATAAAAGTCGTCCCCGTCGCGGTAGAGGAATTGAAGCTT
>JACQVP010000034.1 GCA_016209715.1 Candidatus Omnitrophota bacterium | reverse complement strand
CTGAACGTTTGCATCGTCCGCTTCCCGAAGGAGGAATCGGTGGCCCGGGGCCGGTCGCGCTGCCCCCATTGCCGGCACCAGATCGCGTGGTACGACAACCTCCCGCTGCTGAGCATTCTGTGGCTGGGGGACAAATGCCGCCATTGCCGGGCGCCCATATCGCTTCGTTACCCGTTGGTGGAATTTCTGACCGGGGTGAGTTTCCTCGGGGCTTATCATCTTTGGGGATGGACCGCCGAGTTTGCCTGTTACCTGTACTTGATTTGCTCGCTCATCGTTGTCACATTCGTCGACTTTGAGCATCAGATCATCCCGGACGAGGTGAGCCTGGTCGGCATCCTGGCGGGGCTTTCGGTCAGTTACTTGTTTCCGATCCTGCAGGGGGAGGTGGACCGCCGTTTGGGCCTGGCGGAGGCCTCTCTCGGCATGCTCGCCGGGGTCGGGTTGATTTACGCGGTGGCAATCTTCGGAGAATTTGTTTTCAAAAAAGAGAGCATGGGCGGGGGCGATTTGAAACTGCTCGCGATGATCGGAGCGTTCCTGGGCTGGGAAAAGACCGTGCTCACGTTTCTGATCGCGCCGCTCCTCGGGGCCCCCGTGGGCCTCGTGATCTGGAAAGTGACCAAGAACCGTTATATCGCGTTTGGTCCTTATTTGGCCATGGCCGCGATGATCGCGCTGTTGTTCGGGGAGAAAATCATCGCCTGGTATTTTCCCTATAATTGAGAGACCCAAGAATCCGGCTCAATGCTTGAGTTTTGAGCTATCGCTACGGGAGCTAGAAAATGCTGCAATACATTACTTGCGGGGAATCGCACAATAAATATTTGGCCGCCATTCTCGAGGGGATGCCGAGCGGTCTCCGGATTGACCTGGAAGGGATCCAGTCGGAGCTTGCCCGGCGCCAGAAAGGGTACGGCCGCGGGGGCAGGATGAAACTCGAAAGGGACGAGGTGGAGGTCATCTCCGGGGTCCTCAACGGCCGCACCACCGGCGCCCCGGTCGGATTTCTCCTGGCCAACAAAGAGGTCCGTATCCACGAGCTTCCGGAGCTTTTCCGGCCGCGGCCCGGCCACGCCGATCTGGACGGTTCCCTCAAATATGATTCAGGCATCCGCGCCATCCTGGAGCGGGCCTCCGCGCGGGAGACCTCCATGCGCGTCGCCGTGGGGACCCTCACGCGTCAATTTCTGAAGGAATTCGGGATCGAGGTCGCCTCGCACGTGGTCCAGGTGGGACGAGCCGTGCTGGAGGACGGCAAGACCGCCTTCGCGCAGCTCAAGAAGGCCGCGGCCTCGGACATGAATTGCGTTTCCCGGGACTTCGAAGCCGCCGCCGTCCGCGAAATTGAAATCGCCAAGAAGAAGGGCGACACGCTGGGCGGGGTTTTCGAGGTGCGGGTCCAGGGCGCGCCGGTCGGCCTCGGCCCCCACGTGCATCACGAGCGCAAACTGGACGGCCGGCTGGCGCAGGCGATTCTCAGCATTCAAGCCGTGAAGGGGGTCGAGTTCGGGCTCGGTTTCGCCACGGCGGCGCATTACGGCTCGGAGGTGCACGACGAAATTTTCTACGACGCCAAGCGGGGGTATTTCCGCCGCACCAACCGCGCCGGGGGGATCGAAGGCGGCATGACGAACGGGGAGGAAATCGTCCTCCGCGGCGTGATGAAGCCCATCTCCACGCTCATCAAGCCCCTGCGCTCGGTCAACATGAAGACCAAGAAACCGGAGAAGGCCAGCTACGAGCGCTCCGACATCAGCACGCTGCCCGCCTGCAGCGTCATCGCCGAGGCGGTGACCGCTTTCGAAATCGCGCGGGCCTTTCTCGAAAAGTTCGGCGGCGATTCGATGACGGAGATTCGGAGAAATTTCGAAGGCTACCGGAAGCAAATCCGGCGTTCCTGATGAAGAAGATCTATCTCATCGGCATGATGGGCGCCGGCAAGACGGAGACGGGACGGGCCTTGGCCCGGGAAGCCGGACTCGATTTTGTCGATCTGGACGAGGAGATCGTGAAGCGGACCCATATGACGATCAATGAAATCTTCGAATGCCGCGGGGAACCTTTCTTCCGGAAGGCGGAGAGGGACGCGCTGGAAGAAGCTTCAAGATCGAAGAACGGAGTGATCGCGACCGGCGGGGGCGCCGTGCTGGACCCGGAGAACGTCTTGTTGATGCGCTCGAGCGGGAAAGTGGTGTATCTTCGCACCTCCCTCGCGACGCTGTGGCAGAGGACCCGGACCAAGACGGACCGGCCGCTGCTCCGGGCGTCCAATCCGGAAGAGGTGCTGGCCAAGCTTTTCGCGCAGCGCAAAGGGGTGTATGAATCGGTCCACGATTTCGCCGTGAACACGGACGGTAAAACGCCCGGGGCGGTGGCGGAAGACATCGTCAAACTGCTGGGGTTGGGGTCACATGAAAGAGCTTAAGGTCCGCTTGAAAGACAAAGGTTATTCGATCTGTATCGGCGCGGGCGCCGTGGCGCTGGCCGGGG
Organism: Candidatus Omnitrophota bacterium; assembly: GCA_016209715.1. GTDB lineage: Bacteria > Omnitrophota > Omnitrophia > Omnitrophales > Omnitrophaceae > JACQVP01. Next base: position 15,716 of record JACQVP010000034.1, on the reverse strand, counting down.
CGAGATTCAAGGCCCTGGGACTCTCTGGGAAAATCCTGATCGTCACGAATTCGACCATCGCGCGTTATTGTTTGAAGCCCCTCCTCCAGACGCTCCGCCGCGCGGGGCATGCCCCTGCCGTCCACGACGCGCTGCCCGACAGCGAATCGGCCAAATCCGCTCCAGCCCTTTTCGGGATCTATTCCCGCATGGTGAAGGAAGGCCTGGACCGTTCGGGCACGCTGGTGGCCCTGGGCGGCGGCGTGGTCGGGGACGTCACCGGATTTGCCGCTTCCACTTACATGCGCGGCATCCCATGGGTCGGCGTTCCGACGACCCTTTTGGCGCAGGTGGACAGCTCCATCGGGGGAAAGACCGGCATCAATTTGGCTCAGGGGAAAAATCTGGTCGGCACCTTTCATCATCCCCGGATCGTGATTTCCGACACCGATTTTTTGCAGACCCTGCCGGCCGGCGAACTCAGCCATGCCCTGGCGGAAGTGATCAAGTATGCCGTTATTCGAGACGCTCGATTTTTCCGGTTTCTCGAAAAGAGCATCCATCGCGCCAAACAAAGAGACGCAGGCTTTTTTGAGCGCATCGTTTATCATTGCGCCAGGATCAAAAGAGACGTCGTCGAGCAGGACGAAAAAGAGGAAAAGGAGATCCGCGCCATCCTCAATTATGGACACACGTTTGGCCACGCGCTGGAAGCGGCCTGCGAAACCTGGGAGCGTTCCATCCCTCACGGCGAAGCGGTGGCGTTGGGAATGGTCGCCGCGGGCGAAATGGCCTGCCGGAAGGGCTGGTTCTCAAAGCAGTCTCAGCTCCGTCAGATGTTTCTGATCCGGGAAGCCGGGCTCGCGCTGCGTCTGGAAAACCGCATGCCCGTTTCCAAGATTCTGCATTACATGTGGCACGACAAGAAAAAAAAGGGGGGCAAGTTGCGTTTCGTTCTGCCGCAGGCCATTGGCCGGGTGTGCGTCACGGATTCCGTTTCCAAAATCGAAATCAGGCGCGCGTTGGGCGCGATTCTCAGATGATCCCCGAATCCCTGAAGGCCCTTCTGGCCCTGAACCGGCTGAACGGTTTCGGCATCCAAACTTTGAAAACTTGCTGGGACCGCGCCGGTTCGGCCGAATCTGTCCTGCGGGCCTGCCTCGCCGGGAAACTCCCCTTCAAGTCCTCTAAAGCCGATGTCTGGCGCGCCGAAGCGGAAAGAATTCTCGCGGAAGGGGAACCGGAGAAGGAATTCCGAGCGTGCGCCGAATCCGGCGTCCAAATTTTGGGATTCAAGGAACCCGGGTATCCTGCGGCGTTGTACGACATATATGATCCGCCCCTCATTTTATACGTCCGGGGCGATCTTGCCGCCGGCGACCGCTGTTGTCTGGCCATCGTGGGCACCCGTGGCCCGTCGGCCTACGGCATCGAGACGGCACGCCGGTTTGCGTCTTTTTTCGCACAAGCCGGTATCACGGTCGTGTCGGGGTTCGCCAAAGGCATCGATTCCGAAGCCCATCGGGGCGCGCTGCTGGCCAAGGGGAGGACGGTCGCGGTCTTGGGGTGCGGCGTCGATCAGATTTACCCCGCCGAAAATAAAGCGCTTTACGAGGATTTTTTGAATCAAGGGGCCTTCGTCAGCGAATATCCCCTGGGGACGCTGCCCCAGGCGGTCCATTTTCCCCGGCGAAACCGGATCATCAGCGGTCTTTGTCTCGGGGTGTTGATTGTCGAGGCACACGAAAGAAGCGGTTCTCTGATCACCGCCCAATTTGCTCTGGAGCAGGGCAGAGAAGTTTTCGCGGTGCCCGGAAGGATCGATTCGCTTCGTTCCCGGGGCACGAACCGGCTGATCCGGGAAGGCGCCGCCCTCGTCGAGTCTCCGGAAGACGTGATTTCTGAGCTCGCGCCCGCGCTCAAGGCTTCTTTGCGCGGGGCGGCGGTTTTGGAGACCGCTCCCGAAACGCCGGAAGCCGATCCGATCCTGAAAGCCTGCCGGCAAACTCCCCTCACGTTTGACGAGCTGGTCCAGAAGACAGCGCTTCCCGCCGCGGAATTGCCCGGGCGATTGACGGGCCTCGAGCTGGAAAAGAAATTGACCCGTATGGCAGACGGCCGCTTTCTCGCGGCGCAAAAAAGTTAAAGGGATAGCGTCTCCTGCCGAAAATGTAACTTGAAATTGACTTGATTTGCGGATATACTCAAAAAAAGAATCGTAAGTTATTGTTTGCCGGATTGTTAGAGCAGGATGCTGCCGGTCATTGCGGACGCGAGTCCATAAGGAAAGGAGTGGAAGACATGCCAGACACGACTTCAAATATCACGGGGGGTCCTCAAACTCCTACGTCTGCGTCGAAAGGCAAGAGGTTCGCCGCGGGCATTGTGGATCTAGTCATAATTCCGGTTCTTTTGGGAATCCTCGCCGGTATCGCGCTTCTGGCGGCCAATGATGCCGTCCGGAACACGGTCCTGATCCTGATCAACATCGGATGGATGATTTTCAGGGACGCGGTTTTTTCACCCGGACGAAAAATGGTCGGGTTGAAACTTGTCAGCGTTGCTACCGGTGATAAGCCGACCTTGGGCCAGGCCTTTATCCGGAACATTCTCCTGATCATCCCCTTCATTCTGGTGGTGGGGTACATCATCGAGATCATTGCCCTTCTGACGAAAGGGGAGCGTGTGGCCGATAGTTGGGCCAAGACGCGCGTGGTCGACGCCGCCTAACGGACTTCTGGATGCCGAGAAAAAAAAAGCGTCCGGATGCGCCCGAACTTGCCGGTTTGAAAGAGGAACTCCGCAAGGAAGATAAGTTACTTCACGACCATCTGAACTACGTCAAGAAGCACTTGGACAAACTGTGGGAGTATGCCACGGATGCCAAGGAGCGCCTGCAGGACTTGGAAATCCAAGTCAATCTTCTGACTCGGCTCGTAACCACGTTGTGTCTGGAAGTCCTCAAGATCAATCCCAAGGCCCTCAGCCGGCTGATCAAGAAAGTTGAGAAGGAAGCCATTGCCGATTCCCAGGTGATGCACCTGGAAGAGCTCTTTCGCCTGGAACATCCCTCCAAGAAAGAGGATGAGACGAAGCGAAAGAGCGAATAAATCGGACTGGCAATGCACTACGCGCCTGCCCCCTTCGGGGACTGGCAATGCACTACGCGCCTGCCCCCTTCGGGGACTGGCAATGCACTACGCGCCTGTAGCTCAGATGGATAGAGCGCCTCACTCCTAAGGAGGATGTCGGCCGTTCGACTCGGCCCAGGCGCACCATATTGCCCCTTCTTTTCCACCTTAAGTTTCTTTTGCTCCCGCCGATAACTGTCTTAAGCGCCGCAGCCGTAGATTCTTACACTCACGTTTACGCTTTTGATACCTTTATCGCCATGGTGATGACGTATTTTTAAAAGGAAGGGTGATCCTCATGAATAGACAGAGAAGAGTCCCGAATTTTTCAGTCCTTGCCATCTGGGCCTTCGCGGCGGCCTTGGCTTTTCCGCCGAGCTTGTTTGCCGTGGGCTCGGCCGGTTTCGAGAACGCCTCCTACAGCGCGCGCAGCCTTTCCCAGGCCAACGCCGTGGTTGCCCGCCCGCAGGACGCGTCGACGATCAGTTTCAACCCGGCGGGGATCGGGGAGCTTGAGGGGATCCAATTGACCGGAGGCTTGCAGGGGCTGAGCTGGAATATATTCCATCAGAACGCGGTAACCGGCGACCACAATCAAAATAACACCAAGCTCGTTCTTCTCCCGTCCTTCTACCTCACCCTGAATCCCGGGGATTTATTGGACGACCGCCTGGCGTTTGGCGTCGGAGTCAATTCACCGTTCGGTCTCCGCAGTTCATTCCCGGCTGTCAGCGTGGGCCGATATCCCGGATACAAAAATTACCTGGAGGTCGTGGCGACGACTATCGCCGGATCACTGAAGGTGAATGACAAGATCAGCATTGGCGGCGGGGCGACTAACTACTACGTTTACAAATACGGTCAAAGGATCAATTACCCAAATTCCTTTATCCTGGGACCCTTCGGAGCCGGGGCTCCGGATGGTGTGGCCTTTACGGAAATGAACGGCTACGGCTGGGGCTGGAATGCCGGCGCCTTGTTAAAACCCTTCGAGCATCACCGCCTGGCGGTTTCATATCGCAGCAATGCTAACATAAAAACGCATGGCAAGGCCGTCGTGGAAGGGCTGGTCCTGGGCGGCGTTCAGGGATACGACACTTTCCCCACCTTCGAGACGGGCATCCATTCGGACTTATCCATTCCCGGCAACTTGACCTTCGGGTATGCCTATCTCCCCTCGGACAAATGGTCGGCCGAAACGGACATTGGGCTAACCTTCTGGAATGTGTTCAACGATCAGGATATCGAATTCGACCGGCCGAACGCCGTCTTGCGCAGTTTGGGAACCATCCCGCGCGATTATGACATGACCTGGAATTTTCATTTCGGCGGTGAATATCATCTTTCTAAAAAAACGGACTTGATGGGAGGCTTTTTTTTCTATCAAGCGGCTTCCCCCAAGAAGCACGTGGACAATTTTCTTCCGGACGCCAATCGCTTCGGCTGGACCCTCGGGACCGGGCATAAATTCGGGAAGAATGCGTCTCTGGATTTCAATTACATCTTCATCCTTTTCGCCCGGCGCGATATATCGAACCCGGAACAGGCCGCCAAGTCGGGGGAGAGCATCGACGGAAAATATCAAAGCATCATCCACGGGCCCATGATCACATTCACCTACCGGTTCGATTTTCCCTTCAGCGGGAAAGAAGAAGCCGAGCCCAAACTGGAAGCTCCGAAACCGATTTTGCGCGAATTCAAATAGCGCCGGCCCCCATCAGTCCTGCGCGCCTCCAGCGGTTTTTTTCAAAAAGCCGGTCGGATTGAGCTCCGCCCTGTGATAGAATATCCTTCCATGATCTCCATGAAATCTGACGATTCAGTCCTAGCCGAAAAACAACGTTTGAGAACGGACATGCAGACCCGCTTGAAGCAGCATTCTCGGGATGATGTTATTTCTAAGTCATTAAAAATAAAAGAGATAACGCTTCGCTCCACTTCCGTGGAACAGGCCCGCGTCATTTTGGCCTATGCCGCGACTCCCGCGGAAGTCGAGACCCGGGATTTGATCCTATCCTTTCTAAAGGAGGGAAAGATCGTGGCTTTGCCGTGCTGTGACCGGGAAAAAATGGAGATTACGCCGGTGTCCCTTACCCATTTGGAGTCGTTACAGCGGGGGAGCGTCGGAATTTGGGAGCCGCCGCAAGAGGCCGCGCGGGTGCTGGATCCTTTGAGTCTGGACCTGGTTTTGGTTCCCGGCATTGCCTTTGACAAGCGGGGCAATCGTTTGGGAAGAGGATTGGGCTACTATGACCGTTTTCTACGGAAACTGGGACCCAAGACGCTGAAAATCGGATTGGGTTTTGACTTTCAGATCGTCGACCGTGTGCCGGTCAACGAAGCCTGGGACGTTCCCCTGGATAGGGTCATTACTAACTGAGGAGAATCATGGCAGCGGATCGCGTGAGGATTCTAGCGACGGGCGACACGGTGGGCGAACCCGGAAGGCAGGCCTGTTCGGTGTTCATTCCCCGCCTCATCGAGGAGGAGCGCCTGGATTTTGTGGTGGTGAACGGCGAGAACATCGCCGGTGGCGCGGGCCTGACCGACACCACGGCGCAAGAGCTCTTCAAGGCAGGCGTCGACATCATCACCTCGGGAGACCACTATTTTGACCGCCGGGAGGCGTTCGACTATCTGGCGCACGAGCCCAGGATTCTCCGTCCCTGCAATTATCCCGACCAGGCGCCGGGGAACGGAACGGTGATCGCCGAATCCCGGACGGGAAAAAAAATCGGCGTTCTCAATCTGCTGGGCCAGGTCTTCATGCACCCTCACGTTCAATCTCCTTTCCTGCGCGCTAAAGAAGAGGTCGACAGGATCCGGAAGGAAACCCCGATCATCGTGGTGGACATGCACGCCGAAGCCACTTCCGAGAAGATCGCCCTGGGCTGGTACCTCGATGGCAAGGTGAGCCTGATCGTCGGAAGCCACACGCACATCCAGACGGCCGACGAATGCGTGCTCCCGCAGGGGACCGCCTACATCACCGACATGGGGATGTGCGGCCCTTACAAGTCCGTCTTGGGCCGCGACATCCATCAGGTCTTGAATCGTTTTCTCACTCAAGTGCCCGCCCGATTCCCCGTGGCCCACGAAGACGTGCGTCTGTCGGGCGTCATCGCGGAGATCGACGCCGCGACGGGCCGGGCCGTTTCCATCAAACGGGTCCACGAAAGATTGCGCTGATGGCTTTTTCCCGGCCCGGCATACCCGTCGACACCCCCGGCTCCGCCGAGCGCAAAATCCTCACCGTTTCCCAGTTGACGCGGGAAATCAAGGCCTGCATCGAAGGCCGCTTCGGCCAAGTGTGGGTCGAAGGCGAGATTTCCGGCCTCAAGCTTCATCACTCGGGGCACATCTATTTCAGCCTCAAAGACGAAAACGCCGTATTGAAGGCGGCCTTTTTTTCGCGCCACAATCAGGGCCTGAAATTTCAACTCGCCGACGGCCTGAAAGTGATTTGCGCCGGGAAGATTTCCTTGTATGAGCCGCGCGGGGATTACCAGCTTTACGTTGAACGCATCGAGCCCCAAGGCCTGGGGGCGCTGCAACTGGCCTTCGAGCAGCTGAAAGCGCGTCTGGCCCAGGAAGGCCTTTTCGATTCCGGTCGCAAGCGCGCCATCCCGCCTTATCCCCGCAAAGTCGGCATCGTGACGTCGCCGACGGGCGCGGCCCTCCGCGATATTTTAAACATCGTCAACCGGCGTTTTGCCGGGATTCACATCTTGATCTATCCCGTCCGGGTGCAAGGGCCGGGGGCCTGTGACGAGATTGCGCGCGGCATCGAGGATTTGAACACCTTCCAAGACATCGATGTTTTGATCGTCGGGCGCGGCGGAGGCAGCCTCGAGGATCTGTGGGCGTTCAATGAGGAAACGGTGGCCCGCGCCATTTTCCGCTCCCGCATTCCCGTGATCTCGGCCGTGGGGCACGAAGTCGATTGGACCATCGCGGATTTTGTGGCCGACCTCCGGGCCCCCACCCCCTCGGCGGCCGCCGAATTGGTCTCGAAGAGCCGGGAAGAGCTGGAAAACCGCCTGAAAAATCTCTCTGAGCGCGCCCGGAACGGCATGCGGAACCTTTATGCGGCGAAAAGGGAAGAACTGGAAAACCTCACCGGGAGTTACGCCTTCAAACAGCCCCTGTTCCTCGTCGAACAATGGTCTCAGCGTCTGGACGAGCTCTTGAGGCAGTTGTGCAATTATGTGAAGAACATTCGCGCCCAAAAGGAAAACGTCTTCAAACATGTCGCCGGAAAATTGGAGGCCCTCAGCCCGCTCGCAATTTTGGCCCGCGGTTACAGCCTGACCTTTGACGGCGAGGGGAAATTGATCAAGAACGCGGCGGCCGTCAAGCGCGGCGACCGCCTGGTCACCCGGTTGTCGCAGGGCAGCCTGGAATCGGAAGTCATTTCAAAAAAAGAGGAAAAGGGAAAATAAATGGACGAGTTCAAATTCGAAAAGGCGGTTGAAAAGCTCGAAGGCATCGTGGAATTTCTGGAAGGCGGCGAGGCGACGCTGGATGAATCTCTGAAAAAGTACGAAGAGGGGGTCAAGATCTCGAGACTTTGCGCCCAGAAGCTCGCCGAGGCTGAAAAAAAGATCGAGATCCTCACGCGCACCCTCAACGGGTCGATGAACGCCGAACCCTTTTGCCCCGAAGAAGGGGCCGCGCCGGAAAAAAAAACGAAAGCCGGCCCCGCCGGGACTCCGAAACCGGGCGCCGCTGACGAAGACAATCCCGAAGGACTGCTTTTTTGAAGATCGAAGACTATCTCGGCCGTAAAGCGGCCCGGGTGGAGAAGGAGATGGACCGGCTCCTTCCGAAATTGAAGGCCTACCCTTCGATCATCCATCAGGCCATGCGCTACAGCGTCTTTGGGGACGGGAAGCGGATCCGGCCGGTTTTGGTGCTGGCGGCGGCGGAAGCCTGCGGCGCTCCGGACCGCCGGGCGCTCGCGGCGGCCTGCTCCATCGAGTTCATTCACACCTATTCGCTCATCCACGACGACCTTCCCTGTCTGGACAATGACAATTTGCGCCGCGGCCGCCCGACGCTCCACAAAAAATTCGACGAGGCCCAGGCCCTGCTCGCGGGCGACGCGCTCTTGACCTTCGCTTTTGAAGTGCTGGCCGGTTACCGGGACCCCCGCATGGCGGCCCGCTTGGTCACGGAGATTTCCCGCGCCGCCGGCACCTACGGCATGATCGGAGGCCAGGTCGTCGACAAGCTATCCGAAAGCCAACCGGTCAATCTGCCCGTGCTTGACTATATCAACGTGAACAAGACCGGCAAATTGATCCGGGTGAGCTGTCTCGCGGGGGCCATTTGTGCCGTGGCGCCCGTCCGTTCTCAAAGAGCGCTCGCTACTTACGGCGAATATTTGGGCTTGGCCTTTCAGATCGTAGACGATATAATGGACGGCAATGGGTATATGCAATTCATGTCCGAATCGCAGGCCCGCACGAAAGCAGTCGAACTCACCGAAAAGGCCAAACAAGCGCTGGTTCCTTTTGGCCGAAGGGCGGAAATCCTGAGACGATTGGCGGACGCTATCCTGGCGAGAAAAAAATAACCATCGATGACCGAATCACTGCTGGATCACATCCAATCTCCTGCGGATCTCAAGAAGCTCCAACCTGAGCAGTTGCCGCAGCTTGCGTCGGAAATACGGGATTTCCTCATTGCCACCGTCTCCAAGACGGGCGGGCATTTGGGCGCCGGCCTGGGCACGGTCGAACTCACGCTCGCTTTGCATTATGCGCTGAATTCGCCCCAAGACAAGATCATCTGGGACGTCAGCCATCAGACCTATCCGCATAAGATCCTCACCGGCCGTAAAAACCAGCTGCACACTTTGAGGCAATTCGGCGGTCTCAGCGGCTTCACCGATCCGGCCGAGAGTGTGCACGACCATTTTCTGGTGGCGCATGCCGGAACGGCCATTTCTCAAGGTCTCGGCCTCGCCGTCTCCCGCGACTTTTTCGGACGCGACGAGAAAGTCGTCGTGGTGATCGGGGACGGGGCGCTCACCTCAGGGCTGGCCCTGGAGGGGCTCAACAACGCCGGGCACCTCAAGAAAAAGATGCTGATCATCCTGAACGACAACAAAATGTCGATCTCGAAGAACGTGGGCGCGATCAGCCACTACCTGAACAAAATCATCACCAACCCCATTTACAACCGCCTTCGTTCCGAGGTCGAAAAACCCCTCGCGCATTGGCCGCGCGTGCGGAAATTGGCGCGCTACGCCCTGGAAAGCATCAAGCACCTGGTCGTGCCGGGGATCCTTTTCGAAGAGCTCGGGTTCCGCTATTTCGGACCGGTGGACGGCCATAACGTCGTGAGTCTTATTTCCACTTTGAACAATGTCCTGAAACTGGACGAACCTTGCCTGCTGCACGTCCTCACGGAAAAGGGCAAGGGATACGAGTTCGCGGAAAAAGACGTGGAACGTTTTCACGGCGTCAATCCCTTCGACGTGAAGACCGGCGCGAAACTGGGCGGCAAATCGGAAGGGCAGGCGTTGAAGCCTAAGGGCCTCAGTTATACCGAGGCCTTCGCGCGCGCCGTCACCCGCCTGGCGCGGGAGAACGAAAACGTCGCGGTGATTACGGCCGCCATGCCTTCGGGGACCGGGCTGCTCAAATTCCAGGAAGAATTCCCCCACCGCTTTTTCGACGTGGGGATCGCGGAGCAGCACGCGGTCACTTTCGCCGGCGCCCTGGCCAAGGGCGGCCAGCGGCCGGTGTGCGCGATCTATTCCACCTTCCTGCAGCGCTCGCAGGACCAAATCCTTCACGACGTGGCGCTTCAGAATCTCGGGGTCACGTTCTGCCTCGACCGGGGCGGGCTCGTCGGCGCGGACGGCCCGACGCACCACGGAGTGTTCGACATCAGTTATTTGGGGCATGTTCCCGGCGCGGTGATCGGTTCGCCGAGGAATGAGGCCGAGATGTATCAAATGATGAAGCTGAGCCTTTCCTATCGCGGCGTGTTTGCGCTCCGCTACCCGCGGGCGGAAATCCCCGCGGCCTTCGACACCCCCGCCGCGGATTTTAAAATCGGCGAAGCGGAACCGTTACTGGCGGGAGAGGACCTCGTGATCCTGGCCCTCGGTCCCATGGTCGAGCAGGCCCTCGGCGCAGCGGAAAAGCTCTCCCGGGAAGGCGTCCGGGCCGCGGTGGTGAGCGCCCGGTTTGCCCAGCCCCTCGACCGGAAATTGTTTCTGGAGCTCGCGCGCAAATTCCGCTTGTTCGTCACGGTCGAAGACCACGTGCTCACGGGCGGCTTCGGCGCCAAGTTCCTGGAATTTTTGGAGCGCGAATCCGTGACCGACGTCCGCGTGAAGCGGATGGCCCTGCCGGACGCCTTCGTCGAACACGGCACCCGCGAAATTCTCCTCGACAAATACGGCCTTTCCTCCGATAAAATCGCTTCCCGCATCCTTGATGAGATCAGGATTTCTGACCGGGAAGGGATCTTGCGGTGAATTTTTCCCCGGAAAAAATCGGCATCGTCGTCAATCCGAAGAAAAAAGGCGCCTCCGCGCTCGCCCGCGACCTTCAGGCCTGGATCCGCAAAAAGAAGAAGTCGGCGCGTTCGGGCACGCGGGACCGGATCCCGGAACTGGTCCGGCAGTCGGACCTGCTGATATGCCTGGGCGGGGACGGCACCATATTGAACGTCGCCCATTTCATGACCGAACGCTCGGTGCCCGTGCTGGGAGTGAACCTGGGCGGGCTCGGTTTCCTGACGGGGGTCAAGGCGCGCGAGGCGTACCGCGAACTCGATTCTATTTTTTCGGGCGCTTCCGACGTGGAGGAACGGCTGATGCTGCGGTTGACGCTCCGGCAGGGGCGGAAGACGGAAGTCTTTCAGGGATTGAATGACGCGGTCATCAACCGGGAAGGTCTGACGCGTTACTTGCGCGTCAGCGTCCAAGCGGGCGGCGAAAATTTGATGGGATTTTCGGGCGACGGCGTGATCGTCGCCACACCGACCGGTTCTACCGCGTATTCGCTTTCGGCCGGCGGTCCTTTCGTCCATCCGAGCCTTTCGGACTTCGTCGTGACGCCGCTCAGCGCGCATTCTCTGCTGGCCCGGCCCATCGTGCTTCCGGCTGAAAAGGCCATCACGGTGGCGATTTCCTCCGATCAGGGAAGCAGGCAGGCGTCGGTGACCGTCGACGGCCAAACCAAACGGGTCGTCTCCGACCGCCATCGGATCGAGATCACCCGGGCGCCGCTTCCGTTCAAGCTCATGCGCAGTTCCCGGCGGAGTTATCTGGAGACACTGCGCGAAAAATTCGGGATGGTCCAGCATGGATAAGAGATTCGTCCGATCAGAAGGGACCGAGGTCTTCACCGGGACGGAATTGTTGTGGAAGGGCGCGCTCGAGGCCGGGGTGTCCCTCCTCACCGGCTATCCGGGCTCTCCGGTCGCCGACTTTTTCAACGTGCCGCGGACCATCCAAAGCCATCTCAAGGAGAAGGGGATCCTGTTTCAGATTGCGAACAACGAGGCGTTGGCCGCGGCGCGTCTCAACGGGAGCCAAATGGCGGACATCCGGGCCGTAGCGGCCATGAAAAGCGTGGGGTTTCACGTGGCCTCCGACGGCCTGGCCCTCGGGAACCTTTCCAAGACGGGCCGGCGGGGAGGCGCCCTCGTGATTGTGGGCGACGACCCCTGGTCCGAGAGCACGCAGGTGCCGACCGATTCCCGCTACATCTCGAAGCATCTCCAAATGCCGGTGCTGGAACCCGCCACATTTCAGGAACTCAAGGACTGGATTCGCATCGGCCTGGACTTGTCACAGAAGTCCGATCTGTACGTGACCTATCTGGTCACCACCAACCTGGCCGATGGCGGCGGAACGGTCGCCGTCTTTCCGAACGTTTACCCCCAGTTGTCCACCCGCAACCGCATCGCGTTGCAGACCGACTCCATTCCCGTCGAAGACACGGTGATCCTTTCTCCCCGGACGGCGAAGAAAGAGGAAACGCTCGCGGGCCGGTTTTCGGACCTTTTCTTTCACGCGCGCGAGGCCGGCGTCAACGAGATCCTCTACCAGGATTCGCGGAAGAGAAAGCTCGGTTTCGTCGCCGGCGGCTTGAGCTATTGCTACCTGGAGCACGCGCTGAAGGAGCTGGGGCTGCGCGGGAGATATCCTGTCCTGAAGCTGGGTCTGACTTACCCCGTCGACCCCAGGATCGTCCGTGATTTCGCACGGGACGTCGAGGAAATCGTCGTGGTTGAGGAAAAGAGGGGGTTTCTCGAAGAGCAGGTGCGCTCGATCTTGCGCGACGCCTATCAGGAAGGCGAGTTCAGGCTGCCGACGCCGGTTTGGGGAAAAAATTTTCCCGAGGGGCTCAAAGGATTTCCCGAAACCCGCGGTTTGAACGCTTCCGTGGTTCTGGACCGGCTGGTCCCGCTCCTCAAGCTCATTTGGGACCCCTTCGCCCGTCTCGACGAAGAACGCGCGGGACGGGAAATGGCGCTCATCCAGGAGACGTCGGCCTGGAAAATCCAGATTCCGGTGCGCACGCCCACTTTTTGTCCGGGCTGCCCTCACCGCGATTCTTCCAGCGTCCTTCTCGACATCAAGGAGAAATTCCGGGACCCGGATTACATGAAGAAGGCTCACAAAACCGGGCCCGTCGATCTGGTTTTTCACGGCGACACCGGCTGTTACACCATGCTCATGTTCGAGCCCAATCAGTCCCTGATGCACAATTATTCCGGGATGGGCCTCGGCGGCGGCACGGGAGCCGGCATCAATCCCTTCATCACCAACAAGCAGGTCGTTTTCATGGGGGATTCCACGTTTTTTCACAGCGGCATGATCGCCATCTCGGACGCCGTGAAAAACGGCCAGGACATCACTTTCATCATCCTGGACAACGGGACTATCGCCATGACGGGGCACCAGCCGACCCCGAATTCCGGCTCGGACGGCATGGGGGACCCCACCGTCATCCAAGACATTGCCCGGGTCGTGGAGGGGATGCTCGCGCACACCTCGGCCGCTGTCGAGCGCGTGAACCCAGCGTATCGCGACAGTTATCGCGCCCTGCTGGAAAAGACCGTCCTGCGGGAAGGCGTGAAAGTCCTCATTGCCGACAAAGAGTGCGGGATCACGTATGACCGGAAAGTCGTGCGGGAAGAAAAAAAGGTCCTGAAAGAATCGGGTTACCTGCCGCGCAAAAAGCACGTCAACATCACCCCGGAAGTCTGCGAATTCTGTCTCGAATGCACCCGCGCGACGGGTTGCCCCGGCTTGACCGTCACCGACACCGAATACGGCCCGAAACTGATCACCGATCTTTCCTGGTGCAAGTCGGACGGGGCGTGCGCCCGCGTCAAGGCCTGCCCTTCGTTCGAGGAGATCACCATCGTTCGCAAAAAGGCCCCCGCCCGCCGCATCGAATTGATCGACTCACATGATCTGGCGCCGGCCGAATCTCTTTCCTTTCACGACACCTGGCATGCTTACGTCGCCGGAGTGGGAGGGATGGGGATCGGCCTGGTGACGGCCATCCTGGTGCGGGCCGGCCTGCGGCAAGGGTATCGCGTGCTTTTCGCGGACAAGAAAGGCCTCGCGATCCGGAACGGCGGCGTGTACTCGCATCTGACGTACACCAAGGATTCGGGGCCGGTCTCGCCCATCGTCCCTTACGGGAAGGCGCATCTCCTGCTCGGGCTGGATATTTTGGAAAGCGTCCGGAGCATCGACCCTTCAGTGAACTTGCGCGTGGCGAGCTCCAAGCAAACGGCGGCCGTCATCAATACCTATAAGACCCCCACGGTGACCAATCTCGTCGGCAAGGACGATTTTGACGTGCGCGCCCTGGAGGAATCCATCCGGCAGATCACCCTCCCCGGCCAGTATTTCGGCCTCGACGTCTCCGAGATTTCCGAACGTCTTTTCGGCAACAAGCTCTATGCCAATCTGGTGATGCTCGGGATCGCCTATCAAAAGGGGCTGCTGCCGCTCGACCTGGAGAATATCGAATGGGCCGTCAAGATCTCCGTGAAGCCCGACGATTTGCGCGAAGACATGCAGGCCTTCAACCTTGGCCGGAAGATCGCGGTCAATCCGGCGCCGTTCCGCCCTTCGGAAACATTCGAAACGTTCAGCGCCGTTTTGCAGGACAAGAGCGAGATCCTGAGAAAAAACTGGTTCAGCGGCCGCCGGCTCGCCGAAAGCTACGAGAACCTGGTCCGGGGAGCGGCCCGCCTCATCCGCATGGATGACCGGACCCACGCCCAATTCGGCCTGCGCGTCTACGACTTGATCCAGCACAGCGGGCTGGCATACGCCAAAGTTTATGCGGAGCGTATCAAGGAAGTGTATCTCAAGGACTCCCGCGAATACGGTTTCCAGGCCACCGCGGCCGCCATTCAGTATTTGCACAAGGTGATGCTGATCAAGGACGAAATCTACGTCTCCCATCTGCTCACCAGCCCGGAAAAGATCCGGCGCGACCGGGAGCGCTACGGGATCCGCCCGGAAAACGGCGACCGCGCCGTCTATGTCCACATCAACCGGCCCAGCTTCACCATCTTCGGCCGCACGTTCGAATTCGACCTGAGGACGCGGAACTGGCAGCTTCACCTGATGAAGCGGATGAAGTTCCTGAGGGCGATTCTGCCGGAATGGCACCGGCGGGAAAAGGAGTTCCGGGACTGGTACGCGCAATTGGCGGCCGGTTTCCAGTACACCGACCGCGCCAGTTATCAGGCCTACGTGGAGGCCTTGAAGCTTCCGGAGGCCGTGCGGGGATACCGGGAGATCCGTTATCCGAAGATGGAGGAGGCGGTGAAGAAGGCCGCGCAACTCCTGAGCCACGAACCCGCCGGCCGCAGGCCGCAATCCGAAAGGCAATTCAATCCGGGCAACATCATCCCTTCCAGGAATTGACCATGTCCAGCGTTCGCGTCCGTTTCGCCCCGTCGCCCACCGGCTTTCTCCACATCGGCAGTGTCCGCACGGCCCTCTTCAATTACCTCTTCGCCCGTTCCCAGGGCGGTGAATTCCACCTCCGGATCGAGGACACCGACCGGGAGCGTTCCAAGCCGGAATTCGAGGCGGAGATCTTGAAAAGCCTGGAGTGGCTCGGCTTCCGGTTCGACGGGCCGGTGCTCCGGCAATCGGAGCGTTTCTCTCTTTATTCCGAAGCGGCGGAAAAATTGGCGGCGGAGGGCAAGGCCTATGTCTCTACCGAAAAAGGCGGCCGCGCCATCGTCTTCAAGATCCCCAAGGTGCGGGTGAATTTTCCGGACCTGGTCCACGGCGAAATCAATTTCGATTCCGACTCGTTTGAGGACCTCGTCCTCATCAAGTCGGACGGGAGTGCCGCCTACAATTTTGCCTGCGTGGTGGACGACCATGCCATGGGGATCACCCACGTGATTCGCGGCGACGACCACATTTCGAACACCCCAAAGCAGATCCTGCTGTATCAGGCCCTGGGATATCCCGTCCCGCAATTCGCGCATTTGCCGCTCATCGTGGGCGCCGACAACGCCCCCCTTTCCAAGCGGCACGGCTCGGTCTCGCTTCCCGCGTATCAGGAAGAAGGGTTCGTCGCGCCGGCGCTG
>JACQVP010000037.1 GCA_016209715.1 Candidatus Omnitrophota bacterium | reverse complement strand
GAACCCCCGAAGGCTAACGCCAACAGATTTACAGTCTGTCCCCGTTGGCCGCTTGGGTAACTCCCCGATGAGGACTATTCCGAAGAAAGACCGGTGAGGACGTCGTCCTCCCAGCCGAACCGGAGCCGCGGACGGTTCCGGTACAATTTTTTCTGCAGCGCATGGGCCGCCACGAGCGGCAGAG
This sequence comes from Candidatus Omnitrophota bacterium, assembly GCA_016209715.1. Taxonomy (GTDB): domain Bacteria; phylum Omnitrophota; class Omnitrophia; order Omnitrophales; family Omnitrophaceae; genus JACQVP01. The sequence goes on along the minus strand of JACQVP010000037.1, from coordinate 3,413 downwards.
ACACGGTCGGCTCCACAAAAGCCATGGCCCGCGTCGCCTGTTTCGAGACCTTGCCCCAGGAGGTGGCCTCCTCCAGGGTGCTTCCGCTGAGGCCGCCCCAATGCGGCGAGTCGGTGGTGAGCTGGAAGCAGTACCGGTGGCCGCCCGTGTCCCGGCCGAAAATATAACTCATCACGACGGAATCGTTGATGTAATTCTTCGGCACTCCGCCGGCGATATAAATCGCCGCCGTGGCCCTGGATTTTACCACGATTTGGGTCAGTTCGTAATTGTCCCGGATCGAGTCGATCGCGACGCGCGGGAGGCCGGCCATCTTCATCCGGTGATAGTGCTCGGTCAGGCCGATCCCGATGCTGGAATCGTTGAGCGCCGGGGAAAATACCGGGACGCCGCGCTTCCGGGCCGTGACCAGGATGGACTGGGGGTCTTTGACGGCCCCGGCCAACAGCCCCAAAAACTCCCGGCTGGAATAGTTCCGGGGCTCCAGAGAATCGGCAAACTTTCCCACCCAGCAGTCCGTTTCCCAGAATTTCTCTTCGTCGACGTAGGTGTCGTAAATCCGGTCCACGAGCAAATCCCGCAATTGCCGGTCGTCGGCCTCGGGATCGCCCACAAAATGCTGGAACCCGCGGGCTTGGTACAAATCTTGATACAGGATGGCCCCGGTGGAAACCACGACGTCCACCAGTCCGTAATCGATCAGGTCCCGGATGACTTTCCTCAAACCGCCCGCGATGAGCGGCCCCGCGATTCCCAGGAGGATCGTCGGCCGAATGGGGTCCGTGAGCATTTTCTCGAACACCTGCGCGCACCGGCCGATATTACGGGCCTGGATCGACATGCCGGCATAGCTTTCCACCAAATCGGCGACGGTGCCGGTCTTTTCCAGGTCGATTTGCTTGACCGTTTTGGTCAAAAGCTGTTTCTTGATACGGATCTTCCGGGGGTCCTCGAGCCGCAAACTGAAGGACGCGTCTTTTTTATTTTTTAATTTCACAGGCATGATTTGATTCTTTCAGAACCGACTATTGCCCAATTCGCTTACAAGCTGGCGGAGGCCGTAAGCCCTTGCTTCCGGCATTCCGCGCCAATCTTGACGATTGGCGCTTCAGGATTTGAACCCCCGACCGGCGGTTTCCCAATTCGCTTACAAGCTGGCGGAGGGATTTGAACCCCCGACCGGCGGTTTACAAAACCGCTGCTCTACCGGCTGAGCTACGCCAGCATGAATCAGCCTACCGGCTGCCCCAAGCTTCCGATAAGAATAATAGGATTGCTTGGGGCTGCACCGACTTCCATAATTTTCATTTATGCCTTAAATCAGTGATAGTCGGTGCTGAGCTACGCCAGCATGACGCGGCCAGCAAAAAACCGCTTAATCGTATCAAATTTGACCGCGCCGGGCTAGGGCCTTTTTGAAGGCCTGAGGCAGGTATTTCAGGACATCCGTCGGGAGGAGTGAATTTTCGCCGTATTCCGGCAGGGCCAGGTCCGCCGCGAGCCCGTGCAAGTAAACCGCGGCCTTGGCAGCCTGAAAGGGCTCGAGCTTTCGGCCTAGAAAAGCGGCCAGGATGCCGGTCAGGATGTCGCCGCTGCCGCCCTTCGCCATTCCGGGATTGCCGGTCCGGTTAACATAAACGCCCTGTTTTCTCGAGGCCACGATCGTGTGACGGCCTTTGAGGACCAGGACGGCCCGGAATTGCGCGGTCCAAATTCGCGCCCACTGCATCCGGCCCCGGTCATCCTCGGGGACCGGTCTCTCCGTGAGCCGCCGCGCTTCCCCGGGATGGGGCGTCAGAACAGCGTCAGGCCCGAGCTTAGCCAAGAGCCCGCGCTTTCCCTCCAGGGCATTCAGGCCGTCGGCGTCGATCACCAGAGGCATGCGGACCGATTCCACGATCTTCCGTATCAATCTTTGCGTCTCCGTATTCCGGCTCAGTCCCGGTCCGAGGGCCAGGACGTCTTTGCCTTTCAGGAGTTCGCGGATGGGTTTTTCACTTTTGAGGGACAAGGCCCCCCCGCGGGTCTCGGGCAATGGATAAGGCATGGCCTCGGGCGATTTCCGGGCCAGAACGGGATAGATACTTCGGGGAACACCGACGCTCACCAGGCCCGCTCCGGCGCGCAGCGCGCCCAAACTCGCCAAATAGGGGGCTCCGGGGTAGGCCGTCGAACCGGAGACGATCAGCAGGCGGCCGAAGTCCCCTTTGTGGCTGGTCTTGGGGCGGGGTGGAAAAAGCTTCCGGAACTCATTCCTCACGTGGCCTCGCTGAGCGCGTGCTGGGCGATGAGATTCTTCATTTCCTTGACGGCCTTGGACAATCCCACGAAAACGGCGCGCGAAATGATCGAGTGCCCGATGTTGAGCTCTTCGATGTGGGGGATTTTCACAATGTGCTCGACATTGCTGTAGTCCAGCCCGTGGCCGGCGTTGACGCCGAGCTTCCTTTGATGCGCCTCCTGGGCGGCGTTGTGCAGGCGAATCAGCTCTTTTTTCCAAAGCGCCGGATCGTCGGTCAAAAAAGCGTTGGCGTAGGCGCCGGTGTGGAGCTCCACAAAATCGGCTCCCGCCTCCTGGGCCGCTTCTACCACTGCGGATTCGGGCTCCACGAAAAGGCTCACGACCACGCCCTTGTCCTTGAAGGACTGCACGGTGCGGCGGATCCGTTCCCTGTCGCCGGCCACGTCGAGCCCGCCCTCGGTCGTCCGCTCCTGGCGCTTTTCCGGGACCAGGCAAATCTTCCCGGGAACGACGTTCAAGGCGAAGTCGACGACATCCTGCGCCAGAGACATTTCGAGGTTGAGCGGGATTTTGATCTTTTTCTTGATCGCCAAAACGTCTGCGTCCTTGATGTGACGGCGGTCTTCCCTCAAATGAACGGTGATGCCGTCGGCCCCGGCCTTTTGGGCCATCACGGCCGCTTGGAGCACATCGGGGGAATTCCCTCCGCGGGCCTCTCTGAGCGTTGCGACATGATCAATATTGATGCCGAGTTTCATAGCGGCTTCCCTGACCTTTCCTTATTGGACCTGGACCTTGATGACCGGAGGCTCGTGATTCAAACGAACTTCATCCGGCAACCTCATTTCGAGGCGGATGTCATGCGCCCCCTTCTCCAGACCGGAGACATCGATAAACACCAATAAATCGCTCGCGGCGAGAGTGTCCAAAACCTCCTTCGGACCGCTCAAAGCAAAGCTGACGGTCTCCGGTTGGATGGTGACGGCGGCCGGCGACCGGGGGTCTTTCAGAACTTTGACCGGCACGTCATGGAACACGTTCACTCCGTATTCGCGCTGGATGGGAACGAAAACATCCACCACGAGATCCTTGGTGATCGACCTGAGATCGGGGTCCAGCTCCAGGCTCACCTTCCGGCGGAAAGACCGGGTGCGCCCCACCACGTCGAGCG
>JACQVP010000033.1 GCA_016209715.1 Candidatus Omnitrophota bacterium | reverse complement strand
TTCTCACGGTCTGGGACTTTATCCGGTACGCCAAGGACAAGCAGATCCCGGTCGGGCCCGGCCGCGGTTCGGCGGCCGGAAGCCTCGTGGCCTACGCGCTCGGCATCACCGACATCGACCCGATCCGGCACGGGTTGATCTTCGAACGGTTCCTGAACCCCGACCGCGTGAGCATGCCCGATATCGATATCGATTTCTGCTATGAAAGACGCGACGAAGTGATCGATTACGTGCGGCGGAAATACGGGCAGGAAAACGTGGCCCAAATCATCACCTTCGGCACGATGATGGCCAAGGCCGTGGTTCGTGACGTGGCGCGCGTCATGGGCTTCAATTACCAGGACGCGGACCGGATCGCCAAGCTCATCCCCACGGAATTGAACATCACGCTCGAACAGGCCCTGAAGTCCGAGCCGCGCCTGAAGGAACTCACGGAGACGGACCCCCGCGTCGCCAAATTGATCGAGACCTCCCGGGCGCTCGAAGGCTTGACGCGCCACGCCTCGACGCACGCCGCGGGCGTGGTGATTTCCGACGTGCCGCTCAACGAGCACACGCCGCTCTTCAAGCAAGGCGATCAGGTCACCACGCAATATTCGATGGGGGCGCTCGAGAAGATCGGCCTGCTCAAAATGGATTTCCTGGGATTGAAGACCCTCACCGTGATCCATGAGGCCATCCGCTTGATCGGCAAGCGGCAGAAGAAGGAGATCAAGATCGGCGAAATCCCTTTCGACGATCCGGCGACTTACGAGCTCTTGTCGCGCGGGGAGGCGTTCGGCGTGTTCCAGCTGGAAAGTTCGGGCATGCGGGACATCCTGAAAAAGATGAAGCCGCGGGTCTTCGAGGACATCGTGGCCCTGCTGGCGCTCTACCGCCCCGGTCCCATCGGGAGCGGCATGGTCGACGACTTCATCCGCCGCAAACACAACCCGGCGCTGATCAAATACGACCACCCCGACCTCGAGCCCATCCTCAAAGAGACTTACGGCGTCATCCTGTACCAGGAACAAGTCATGCAGATCGTGAGCAAACTGGCCGGTTTCAGCCTGGCCAAGGCCGACTCGCTGCGCCGCGCCATCGGGAAAAAGATCCCGGAGGTCATGGAAAAGGAAAAGCAAGCCTTCCTCGACGGCGCCAAGAAAAACAATGTCGCCGCCCGCGTGGCGGAGAAGATCTGGAATCTCATCGAGTATTTCGCCGGTTACGGGTTCAACAAGTCCCACAGCGCGGCGTATGCGTTCGTTTCTTATCAGACCGCTTATCTCAAGGCCAACTTCCCGGTGGAGTTCATCACCGCCCTGCTGACCTCGGAAAAAGACAACACCGACAAGATCGTTCGCCACATCGAAGAATCCAAACGCCTCGGGATCGATGTCCTTCCGCCCAGCGTGAACGAAAGTTATTCGGAGTTCACGTGCCTGGCCGTGAAGGAGGGGGAAGCGCCGTCGAAGGGCACGATCCGTTTCGGGCTGTCGGCGGTGAAGAACGTGGGGACGACGGCCATCGAATCCATTCTGGCGGCGCGCAAGAAAGAAGGGGCGTTCCGTTCGTTCTTCGACTTCACGGAGCGGGTGGACCTGCGCGTTTGCAACCGGAAAGTGCTCGAGAGTCTTATCCGGTGCGGGGCGCTCGATTGTTTCGGGCATTACCGCTCGCAAATCATGGCCATGCTCGACCAGGCGCTTGACATGGGCAGCAGCCTGCAGCGCGACCGTAGCATCGGACAGCTTTCTTTCATTGACAATCTGGCGTCCTCTGACGGCGTCAAGCCGGGGATGCGCGAAGTGCCCAATATTCCGGAATGGCCCGAGAACCAGCTGCTGGCCTATGAGAAGGAGTTGCTCGGTTTCTACGTGAGCGCGCATCCGCTTTCCAGGTACGAAAGGGTGTTGAAGACCTACGCCACGGCCAGCGCCTCGTCGCTCACGGAACTGGCCGACCAGGCGGAAGTCACCTTGGGCGGTATCCTGAACGAAATCAAAGAGATCACCACCAAGAAGGGCGACCGGATGGCCTTCCTTTCTCTGGAAGACCTGACCGGGTCCTGCGAGATCGTCGTGTTTCCCGAGGCTTATAAGGCCGCGTTGCCCATCCTCCAGAAGGACGCCACCTTGTTTGTCAAAGGCAAGATCAATCTGAGGGAGGACAGCCCGAAGGTCATCGCCGGCGAAATCATGCCGCTTGCCGAAGTGCAAAAAAGGCTGACGCGCGTCGTCGCGGTGGACTTGATGACCACCGGCTTAAACCTCGAAACCCTCACCCGCCTGAGAGACATTCTGGCGTCGCATAAGGGCACCATCCCCCTTTATCTGAATTTTAAAAGCCCGAACGGCGCGACAGTCGTTTTGACCCCTGACGAGTCCTTCCGGGTGGAAACTTCCGAGGAGCTTTTCCGCCAGATCGAGGATCTGGTGGGCGAAAACGCCGTCAAAATCAAAACCTGAAAACCGACTCTTCGGGATGCGATTTCGGAAGCCACGGCAAGGATTGAACTTATAATTTAATTCCCCTTGACAGCGCTGGCAATATCTGGTAATTTTTTGCAGTAACGTTTTTTAGGGTAACGATTTGCGTAAAACTTGAGCGAGAAGGAGACTGCGAATGACGAAAAAAGATATTGTCATGAAGGTTTCTAATGAAACCAATCTCACGCAGATTGACGTAAAGAAAATCGTGCAGAGGACTTTGGATGCCATCGTTGAGAGCCTGCAGCGCGGCGAGACGGTGGAACTGAGAAATTTCGGCGTCTTCAAAGTGAAGGGGCGCAGAGGCCGCATTGGCCGTAACCCCAGGACCGGCGAAGAGGTTCAGGTTCCCGAGAAAAAAGTTGTGGTGTTCAAGCCGGGATTGATTTTGAAGCATCGCGTGAAGTGATCGCAAGTTCTGACGGAGGAATCGGTATGGCGAACGGAAAAGTGAAGTGGTTTTCCAATGTGAAGGGATTTGGTTTTATCGCGCAGGAAGGCGGACCGGACGTTTTCGTTCATTATTCCGCCATCATCAAGGAAGGGTACAAGAAGCTTCACGAAGGCGACGCGGTGACTTTTGAGGTCGTCCAACACGAAAAGGGCACCCAAGCCGCGAACGTCGTCAGGGAGAAAAAAGAATCAAAGCCCCAAGAAGGCGCCGAGAAATCCAAGAAATAGGCAGTTTTCACTCGCTCGTTCTAGCCCCTCGCAGAGAGCGCCCAAGCTCGATGCGGTTGGGGTTTTTGTTTCTTTGGAGGAGAAACCATGCGTGAAAAACGCTTCTTTGTTTCGAAGTCGGACATCAAGGGTAACAGCGCGCTTTTATCCCCCCAGGAGTCCCATCACCTCAAGAACGTCCTCCGCCTGAAGAAAGGGGACAGCGTGATCGTTTTCAACGGCGAGGGCCAGGAGTTTGCCGCCACGGTCACTTCTATGTCCAGCCGGGTGGGAGTCCAGCTCGATGCCAAGCGCCGTCAGCGCTTCACAGAGGCGGTCACCGTCGCTTTGGCCCAGGCCATGCCGAAGAAAAAGAAAATGGATTTTATCATCGCCAAAGCCTCCGAACTGGGGGTCCGGGAAATTTTCCCTCTCGAAACCGAAAGATCCTCTTTCAAACTCACCGGCCCCCAAGCGCCGCGGGTCCAGGCTCGGTGGGAGAAGATTTCGGTCCAGACCTCCAAGCAATGCCATCTGGATTGGATCCCCGCGCTCAACAAGCCCGTCAAAATGAAGGACCTCCTCCAGCGTTCGAAGGAGTTCGCCGCGGTCCTGATTCCGCACACCGAACCTTCGCTCCCCAGCTTTTCGGAAGCGGTTTCCGAGCTCAAGGAAAAATTGAACCTGAAGTCCCAGCCCCCGGCGGCGCCGTACAGGATCCTCTTGGTGATCGGGCCGGAGGGCGGGTTTTCGGAAAAGGAGATCGCGCTGGCCCGGGAAAAGGGGGCCTACTTGGTTCAAATGGGTGATCTGGTGCTCAAGACGGAGACCGCAGCGATCGTTGGCATCGCGCTGGTCAAATACGCCTTCAATCTCTGATCGGAAGGAGCATTTTCCGATGAAGAAAGTCCATTTCAGCACGCTCGGCTGCAAGACGAACCAATACGAGACCCAGGCCATGAGGGAGAAGTTCCTGAGGGCCGGATACGCCGAGACCGAAAAGGCCGCCGAGGCCGACCTGCTGGTAGTCAACACCTGCACCGTCACCGGAGACGGGGACCGGAAAAGCCGTTTCGTCATCCGGCGCCTCCACCGGGACAATCCGGCCGCGAAAATCGCGGTGACCGGCTGCTACGCCACCTTCGCCGGCAACGAACTCCAAACCCTGCCCGGCGTCAGCCACGTGATCCCCAACCAGGAGAAAGATAGAATTGTCCAGCATATCGCCGCGGAGTCCGTGGGAAAATTCTGTGGCTCGGGAGACAAATCGGAAGACAATCGTTATTCAGACCTTTCCATCTCTTACTTCGCGGACCGCGCCCGGGCCTTTCTCAAGATCCAGGACGGCTGTGACCATTCCTGCACGTATTGCAAGGTCGTCCTGGTGCGGGGCGCCTCGAGGAGCCGTCCGCTCGAGGAGATCGCTGAAGAAGGCCGGAGACTTTCGCAAAACGGATACCGCGAAGTCGTGCTGACGGGGATCCAACTCGGCGCTTACGGCGACGAATGGTCCAACGGAATCAATTTGAGGGCCGCGCTCGAACGGCTGACCCGGATTCCCGGCCTCGAAAGGATCCGCATGAGCTCGATCGATCCCTCGGACGTGGACGAAGACTTGATGCGGTTCATCCAGCGCGAGCCCAAGATCTGCCGCCATTTTCACCTGCCGTTGCAGAGCGGCGATAACACAATTCTAAAACTCATGCGGCGGGCCTACCGGCGGGAGCGCTTCCTGGAGATCGTCCGGAGACTCCGCGAGCTGATGCCGGACTTTGCGATCACCACCGACGTGATGGTCGGTTTTCCGGGCGAAGGCGAGGACGAGTTCGGGCAGACCGCGGAAGTGATTGAGGCGGTTTTGCCGCTCAAAGTGCACATTTTTCCTTTCAGTCCCCGCGAAGGGACGCAGGCGGCATCCTTCCCGGGACGCCCCGCGGCGGCCGCCGTCCAGGACCGGTACAAGCGGCTTCAGTCTTTGTCCGATCGCGCGTCGCTGAAGTTCAGGGAAAGGTTCCTTGGACGACGGGTGGAAGTGCTGGTGGAGGGAAGTGAACGGGAAGGCCTGCAGGAAGGGCACACATCCGAATACTTGAAAGTCCGATTTCGCCCCAGCGGCCGGCCTCCCGGATCGCTGTTTTCGGTCCGCCTGGAGTCGTTAGACCGGGATTTTTTTATAGGAAGTTTCTAAGGGACTGTCCTGAAAGGACTTCCGAGGAATCATTTTCACTTCGGTGATTTGACATTTTGAGGCTCGTATGTTAGATTCATACTTTACGCATCTCAAGATTTCAGCAATAGTTACGAAGATCGGCTGGGTGGACATCGCCGCCTTTTGCGCCGTCTGCTGGGGCACGATCACGGGTTTGCGCAAGGGGCTCGAGAGTGAACTCGGCAAATTCACAGAAGTCGCTGCCGCCGTGATTCTGTCCTATCATTATTATCCGGCGTTGAGCGTTCTTTTGAATACGAAGTTATCGGCGCCCAAAGGGGCGGCGGATTTTTTCAGCTTCCTCGGCCTCGCGATCCTGAGCATCCTTGCCTTGAAGATATTCTTCAACCTGGCCGGAACCGTCGTGAGCTTGAAATTCATGGGCGCCATATCCCGGGTCGGGGGCGCGGTCGCGGGAGCCGCCCGGTGCGTCCTGGCGTTTTCGCTGATGAGCGCCCTTTTGCTGATGGTTCCGATCGGATTTTTCAGGAATTCATATTCGGCCGAGCGTTCTTGGTCCGGCCCGTTTTTCGCGCAGACGAGCGTCAAGTTCTACCGTTTGTTCGTGAATCATCTGCCGTTGAAACTGCCCGAACCCGGTTTTTTGAAGCCCGCGTGACGGAGGGCCAGCCGTGAGATATGGCGAAGAAATCATCGAGCGCGTGCAATCGCTCAATGATATTGTGGAAATCGTTTCCAGTTACATGCCGCTCCGCCGGGCGGGAAAGACTTTCAAGGCGGCCTGTCCTTTCCACCAGGAAAAGACGCCGTCTTTCATCGTCAACCCTGAGCGCCAGATTTTTCACTGTTTCGGCTGCGGAGCCGGGGGGGACGTTTTCAGCTTTTTGATGAAGTATGAAAACATTACTTTTCCGGAGGCCCTGAAACAGCTGGCCGAACGGGCGCGGGTGCCGCTGCCGGAACCGAATCGCGAGGAAAGGCAAGAATCGCTCGCGGGAAAGCTCTTTGAGATCAACGAAGCCGCCTTTCAGTATTACCGCAAGAACTACGAAGCGGAAGGAGGGAAGGCGGCCCGGGCCTACTTGGAAAAGCGCGGCTTTAAGCCGCAGGATTTAGCCGATTTCGGAATCGGCTACGCCTTGCCGGATTGGCGGGGGCTGGCCGATCATTTGTCCAAAAAGGGCTTTGGGGAAGAGCTCCTCCTCCGGTCGGGACTGGTGGTCAAGTCGGCCCAGGGGTCCTGTTACGATCTCCTGCGCGCGCGGGTGATTTTTCCCATCCGCAACGCCCAGGGCAAGGTGGTGGCCTTCGGCGGGCGGATCATGACACAGGAGGTTCCGAAATACATCAATTCTCCGGAAACCGAGATCTTCCGGAAGCGGCGAGAATTTTACGGGTTGAACCTGGCCAAACGGCATATCCCCGAAGAGCCCAGGATGTTCATCGTGGAAGGGTATCTCGACCAGATCCGGCTTTACGCGGCGGGGTTCAGGAACACGGTGGCCACGCTCGGGACGGCGCTCACGGAAGATCATGTGCGAATCCTGAAGCGCTATATCCAGGAAGCGGTTTTGGTTTATGACGGCGACAAAGCGGGCGAGTCGGCTTCCCTCAGGGGAATGGAGATTTTTCTCAAAGAGGGGCTGGCCGTGAAACTTTTGGCGCTTCCGGCGGGACTCGATCCCGACGATTTGGTGAGAAACGCCGGCGCGGCCGAATTTGAAAAATTGGCCCGGGGCGCGCAGGACCTGTTCGATTTCAAGCTGGCTTCGTTGATGAAAAAATTCGACCGCAAAGATTCTTTGGGACTCCTGAAGATCACCGGAGAATTTCTGGACACCTTTGCGGTGATCCCGAACGCGGTCCTGCTGGACCGGTATGTGAACCGTCTGGCCGCCGTTCTGGGCGTGCAGACCGATTCCATCCGCAACGAATTGGCGAAATTAAAGGCCCGGAAAGGCGAGGGACGCGACGCGGCCGCTGCGGCCGCGCCCGAAAGGAAAGAAGGGGCTGCCGGCGGGCCTGTCGCCGAGGAGGAGTTCATGCTGTTGGGCCTCCTCCTGGTCGAGCCGGAACGGCTGGAAAAAGTCCTGCAGGAGGTCGGGGCGGACGATTTTCACAGCGAAGAAAGCCGGCGGGTGTTTTTGACCCTGAAGGCCCTTTTTGACGAGGGAGAGAAGATCACCTTCAACTCTTTCTTCGGCCGGCTGAGAGACGAGTCCCTGAAGCCCCAGCTCTCGAAGGTGACATTTTTTGAAATGGACGAACTCTCGCGGGACAAGGCCGTCGCGGATTGCCTGCGCCGGATCAAGCTCAAGAAGCTGGAAAAAGAGAGAACGGACCTGGAGCGGAGGATCGCGCAGGCGGAATCGGAGGGCCGCGAAGAGGATCTCCTGAAATGCATGAAACAATTGCAAACACTGCTCGCCTCGCGGTGAGCGATTTTTGATAAAAATATTGTAACATTTAAGCCAAGGACATGACTAAAACAAAGAAATCCAGAAACGAAGCAGTCAAAAAAGATTCCCCGAAATCCGCCGGCAAAAGCCAGAAGGCCGAATCCGCCTCCGGGAACCACAAGACCGGGGCCGCGGCCGAAGCGGCTGCCTACAAAGTGGCGGTCGACAAGCTGATCGCCATCGGAAAGCGGCAGGGATACGTCACCTACGAGCAGATGAACAACCTGCTTCCCGAGAGCGTCACCTCTTCGGATCAGATCGAGAAAGTGATCACGGTCCTGACGGAGCAGCGCATCGAGATCACGAGCGGGCCTGCCGACAATGAGGAAAAGCGCGAGACGCGGGAAGACCGGCGCCAGGAGTCCGAAGAAGGATTCGAGGCAGAAGACGAAGAGATGCCCAGGTCCGTGAAAATGGACGATCCCGTGCGGATGTACCTGCGCCAGATGGGGCAGATCTCGCTCCTGACCCGATCCCAGGAAATCGAATTGGCCAAGCGCATCGAGGAGGCCGAGGAAAAGCTGAAGAAGATCGTGTTCACCACGCGTGCCTCCCGCCAGGAAGTCCTCAACATCGCCAACCAGATCTCGAACGACGAAGTCAGCCTCGAGTCCTTGATCGACAACGGCAACAACGAGGAAAACGAAGCCAATATGGCGGCGATCAAGCGCAAGTTTAAATTGCTCACCCGCAAGCTGCGCGCCTCCCGCCGCAACGCCGATCTGGCGCAGTTGCTCCTCCAGTTCAACCTCAGCATGGACATCGTGACCCGCATCATCGACAGCATCCGCCTCAAGATCGGAGAGCAGCGCGACTGCCGGGAGGAGGCCCGCCGGCTGAAGGGCCTGCCCCAGAAGAAGGAAACCCGGGAAAAGATCAAGGAACTCTCGGCCCGCGAGCGCGCGATCGCCAGCGAATTGGGGGAAACGGAAAAAAACGTCCAGGAACACCTGAAGCAGGTCTCGCGCCAGGAACGCGAATTGATCCGCGCGAAGAAAGACCTGGTGGCGGCCAACCTGCGGCTGGTGGTCAGCATCGCGAAAAAATACACCAACCGCGGCCTCTCGTTCCTGGACCTGATCCAGGAAGGCAACATCGGCCTCATGAAGGCCGTGGACAAATTCGAATACAAGCGCGGCTATAAATTTTCGACCTACGCCACGTGGTGGATCCGTCAGGCCATCACGCGCTGTATCGCCGACCAGGCGCGGACGATCCGCATTCCGGTCCACATGATCGAGACGATCAACAAGTTCTACCGCGCGTCGCGCCACCTCGTCCAGGAGACGGGACGTGAACCCACCCCGGAGGAAGTGGCTAAAGTAATGAGAATGCCGGTCGAGAAGGTGAAAGGGATCTTGAAGATCGCTCAGGAGCCGATCAGCCTTCAGACGCCGATCGGCGACGACGGCGACACTATTTTCGGGGATTTTATCGAAGACAAGGCCGCCGTTTCTCCGGCCAACGCGACGGCGTACTCCATGCTCAAGGAGCAAATGGACGACGTCTTGTCGAGTCTGACCGAGCGGGAAGAGAAGGTCCTGCGCCTGCGTTTCGGCATCGGCGACGGGTATCCCCGGACGCTGGAGGAGGTCGGCCAGATTTTCAACGTGACCCGCGAGCGCGTCCGCCAGATCGAGGCCAAGGCGCTCCGGAAGCTTCGCCATCCGACCCGTTCCCGCAAATTGAAAAATTTCCTGGATATCCGGTTGAGCGAATAAAACAAACTTTACCAGAGAGGGCCGAACCCATGGCAGGAGTCGATGAAACGCGTTCCAGCGAGCGAATCCCGACGGCGGTAGAGGCGCAGTACGAAATTCACGAATCCATGAAGGGTTCGTTCCCGTTTTCCGACCGTAAACTCACCTCCAACGTCATCGACATTTCCTCGACCGGTTGTGCCATCCTGGCAAACGTCTACATCCCGAAGAACGTCCTCCTGAACATGGAAATCAACGGCACCCTCTTCTTTCCCGACGACCCCCAGCACGTCATCAAGACGACGGCCCGGGTCTGCAATTCGCGGAACATCTCGAAAGACACTTACCGGCTTGGGGTCTTTTTCGAAAAGATCACCAAGGAGGACCGCGACGCGATCCGGCATTTCGTCGACGGCTTTGAGCGCAGGAAAGAAAAGCGCGTTTCTTTGGAGCCGCCCAACCCGCCTCCGGCGCAAGGCTGAACTTGAGAAAACTGGTTTATCCCGCCGCCGCGTTGCTGCTCGGCGGCCTCCTCGCCGTTCCCGTTCTGGTTTTTCAGAAGGAGATCCCGTCTGAGGCGGCCGTGGTCCCGGCAGCGAAGGTCCGGGGGCCCGTGGCGGCGCCGGTCACGATCGCCGAATACAGCGATTTTCAATGCCCGTCCTGCCGGGTGGTGCAGCCGGTGGTCTCGGAGATCCTGGCGAAGTTTCCGGGCCGGGTCCGGCTTTTGTTCCGCCATTTTCCGTTGCGGGGGCACCCCAATTCGCCCCTGGCTCATCAGTCGGCCGAATGCGCGGCAGAGCAGGGGAAGTTCTGGGAGTATCACGACCGGCTTTACCAGGATCAGGCGGTCTGGTCTCCCTTGCCGGACCCGCTCGCCGCCTTCCTGCAATTCGCCGCTGAACTGGGTCTCGATTCCGAACGCTTCGGGCGCTGTCTCGAAAGCCCTGCCGCCGCCGAAAGGATCCAGGCCGATTACGCGTCGGGAAAGTCGGCCGGCGTTCAATCGACCCCCACGTTCCTCATCGGGAACCGGATGCTGGTGGGGTCCAAACAATTCTTTGAGCAGGCCGACGGCCTCATCCGCGGGGAGCTCGAAAAGACGGGGAAAAAATGAGCGCGACCCAATCGGACCGGCTGCGGGACCTCCTTTTAAGATTCGTCCTCGGAGGGGTGTTCGCGTACGCCGGCTTCATGAAACTCACCGAGCCCTCCGCGAATTTCGCGGCCGCTCTTGAGCAATATCTCTTGTTGCCGCGCCCCTGGATCCCGGTCCTGGCGCGTCTTCTTCCGTGGGCCGAATGGATCGGCGGGATGTTCCTCCTCCTCGGCTTCATGATCCGTTCTTCCGCCGCCTTGCTCGGGGCATTGTCCGCGGGCTTCGTGGCCGCGATCAGCTGGAATCTCCTTCACGGCAAAGCGTTGGAGAATTGCGGCTGTTTCGGGTCGGGTCGGGCCGTTTTGACGCCGCTCCAGGTCTATTTGATGGATTGGCTGAATTGCGTGATCGGTATCTTCCTCGCCGGCCGCGGGACGCGGGAATGGTCTCTCGACGCCCTCCTGCAAAGGTTCACCCGGTCGAAGAGCGCCTGAACCATGCCCTCGCGTTTCCCGAAATACGTCGTCATTCACGGCCATTTCTATCAGCCGCCGCGCGAAAATCCATGGACGGAGGTCATCGAACGCCAGGATTCCGCGGCCCCGTTTCACGATTGGAACGACCGGATCGCCTCCGAATGCTACATCCCCAACGGGATCGCCCGGGTCATCGACCAGGACCGGAAGATCATCGACCTCGTCAACAATTACGCTTACATTAATTTCAACTTTGGTCCGACCCTCTTGTCCTGGTACGAGACCGCGCACCGGCGGGAGTACGAGAGACTCCTGAAGGCGGATGAGCGGAGCCTGAAACGCCTGGGATACGGGAACGCCATCGCCCAGGCTTACAATCACCGGATCCTTCCGCTCGCGCCGCGGCATAGCAAGGTGCTCCAGATCGCGTGGGGCGTTGCGGATTTCAAACACCGTTTCGGCCGTCAGCCGGACTCTCTGTGGCTCCCCGAAACGGCCTGCAATTTGGCCACGCTGGAAGCCTTGTATGAAGCCGGGATGAAGTATCTGATCCTGGCCCCGACGCAGGCCGCCCGCATCCGTCCCCTGGGGAGTTCCTCCTGGATCGACGTCCAGGACGGCAGCATCGATCCCCGCCGCGCCTACCGTCATTTCCTGTCCGCCGACCAGAAGAAATATATCGATTTGTTTTTTTACGACGGCCATCTGGCGCGGGAGATCGCCTTTCAAAACCTCATGAAGGACGGGAAGTCCTGCGCCCATCGCATCGAGTCCTGTTTCGACCCGGACGCAAAGGAAGCTCAGATTGTCCATGCCGCCACGGACGGCGAGTCCTACGGGCATCATCAGCCCTTCGCCGACATGACCTTGGGGTACCTGGTCAAATACGAGTTTCCCGCGCGCGGCATCATGGTGACCAATTATGCCCATTATCTGAGCCAGCACCCGCCGACCTGGGAAGTGGAGATCAAGGAAGGCCCAGACGGGGAAGGGACCGCCTGGAGTTGCTCGCACGGCACGGGGCGGTGGAAGGAAGACTGCGGCTGCGGCGGCGGGGGCGGGACGCACCAGAAATGGCGGGCGCCCCTGAAAAAGGCCGTGGATTGGCTGGAGGACGAGACGTCTTTTCTCTATGAGGAAACGGCGCCGTCCTATTTCAAGGACCCCCCGGCGGCCGTGCTGGATTACATCCGGGTCATTCTGGACCGGTCGGAGGACAATGTGCGCGCCTTCCTGGAAACGCATATGAAAAACCCTTCGTCGTCCGGGGAGCGCAACCGGTCGCTCAAACTGCTCGAGATGCAGCGGCACGTCCAGCT
>JACQVP010000032.1 GCA_016209715.1 Candidatus Omnitrophota bacterium | reverse complement strand
GCGGAGAACGGGTTGAAATCAAAAACGGCAGCATTTACATCGGCGGCAAGAGATTGCGGGAGCCGGCCGCCATCGTCAGAAACACGTATTACAACCGCGACGACTGGCCCTACGGGAAGGAAGACCAGGTCATCGAAGTGCCCGAAGACATGTTTTTCGTCCTGGGAGACAACAGCGCCCAGTCGAGCGACAGCCGGAATTGGGGGTTTGTCCCCAAAGACAATCTCAAAGGGCGGGCGGTCCTGATTTACTGGCCGCCCACCCGGGTCCGCGTCATCAAGAACCCTTGAGCGAATAAATAAAGGAGGCCAGGCGGCGATGCAAAAAGATTTTTTCAGGGACGTGAAGGCTGAGGAACAGGAAATCCTGGAACTGGGCGCAGACCATGTGTCCGTTCATCCCTCGTTTTTCGAACGGGCGCGCCTCACTCTGACGCTGGACAAACTCATCCTGCTGGTACTGGTCAACATCACCGCGGGAGTGTTTATTTTTTCGCTGGGGATCGAGCGGGGCATGCATTTGGCCAAGGAAGGCGGCGCAGCCCAGCCGGCCGCCGCGCTCGCCGTGGCGGTCACGGACCCGGAGCCGGCCCAAGCGGAGGCTCCCGCCGCTGTCGCCCAACCGCAGTCCGCGGAAATTTCCCCGGCGCCCGCGCCGTTCCCGAGCGGAAAAGGGTTCACTATCCAATTGGTCACCTATAAGAACGAGAAACTCGCGCGTCGCGAGGCGGACAACCTGACGGCCAAAGGGCACCGTGCCTTCGTGATTCCGAGCGGCAAGTATTTTCAGGTCTGCATCGAGACTTCCGAGGAAAAGGCGCAGGCCAGCAGGAAATTATCCGAACTCCAGTCCGACGGCTACCAAAAGCTTTATCAAGGCGCCTTCGTACGGCCCGTGGCGCGGTGATCGACGTCCGTTAGAGGGCGCGGCTTTTCCGCTGCCTCTTCCCGAGAGCACAACCCCGGCATCAAACCCAGTCCCCGACAGCGAGACTAAATATCACCGTAACACATTTTAAATTATAGGTTTACAGTCTATTTAAGAGGCCCTGGAACGGGAGCTCAATTGGCGGTTGCGCACCACGAATTGGAGGATCATTTTTACCGCGAAGACTTCGTGCCGGAGAGCGCGCCGTGCTGCCGGACGCCTATTTTGGCCTAGCCAAAGTATTTCTCGAAGAGTATAATACGGCCTCAGTGATTCGCTGTTTCGAGCGCTATCTCGCATCGGCGCCGGACGGGGAGAATCTCGAAGAAGCTCGCCAAAGAAATCGCTCAATTCGCGAAAATATATAAGCCAGTCGAGAGGTGAGGAGTCGCAGATGTCGCAACATTCCAGTTTGAAAGAAAGAGGGTTCGGGACCCGCCATCGCAACGTTTTGAAGCGCTCTGAGCGCATCAAGAAGCTGAAGGCGGAAGATCGTTGGAAACCCGAATCCAACGCATTTGGCCTCCCCAAGGTCAAATCGATGAAGGTCAAAGTGAAGAAAGTCAAGGAAGCCAAGGCCGAAGGCGCCGCAGGTGCTGCGGGCACAGCCGCTCCGGCCGCCGGCGCTCCGGCCGCGGAAGCAAAACCGAAGGCGGGCAAATGACCCATTCCAATTCCGTCGAGATCCGTCCCGCCAAGCCTTCGGAAGACAAGGCCATCCGGGAGCTGATCATCGGCATTCTCGAAAAGGAATTCGCCGCGGAGGAGAAGGACTTCTTCGGGGCCGACGTGCAGAACGTTTCCAAGACCTACGCCGGCGACGGCGATTGTTTTCTGGTGGCCAGCTCGCACGGACACATCGTGGGCACGGCCGGCATCAAGCGGGAAGACGACAGGAACGCGCTCTTGCGCAGAATTTTTGTCCGGGACGATTTCCGGGGCCGCAAGATCGGGAGCCAGCTGATCCAGAACGCGGTTTCATTCTGCAAAAAGGAAGGATACGGCGAGATCATTTTTAAGACCACGTCCCGGATGAAGGACGCCATCCGCCTGTGCGAAGCCAACGGTTTCGTGCGGAGGGCGACCATCCGTCTGGGAGGGCTGGACCTTTTTAAATTCACTCTCCACCTCGAGGAAGACGCATCCGATCATGTTCTTGTTTCAGAAAAAGAAAAAAGAAGAAAATCTTAGGCCCCTTTCCGAGCGCGACATCCAGGAAAAGCTCTACGGGCACATCCGCAGAAAATCTCCCGCCGAAGATTCCATCACCGTTTCCACCGAGCAGCCAGCGACGTTCAACGAGCTTTTCTCTCCCGCCGTGAACGAGGCCCCGGCGCCCGTGAAGCCTGCGGACCCTTCGCCGCAGAACTTTCGCCAGCCGGAACCCCGGCCGGCCGCGGTGAAAGTGGAGAAAGTGAAGCCGCCCAAGCCCGAGTTTAAGATGCCGGCCTGGCCTTCCATCCGGCTGCCGAAGGTGTCGTTGCCGAAAATTTCCGTCCCGAAAATTTCACTTCCTAAAATCACGTGGCCCAGAATTGCCGCGCCCAAATTCGACATGCCTAAACCGACGCTTCCGCGTTTTAAAAAGCCCCGTTGGATCGAGAAAATCGAACAGATTCCGCTTCCTATGGTCGCGGCCGCCTTGTTCGTGGCCGTCATCCTTTTGGTCGTTTCGCGCGCCGTGGCCCAAGGCGTCTTCAAGGGGGCTTCGGGGTTCCGCCTGATCAAGGTGGTACGACCCGAATCACCCCGTCCGCGCGAACTGGCCCCGCCGGTCCAGCCTCTGAAACCGGATGTGACGGCGGCCAAGCCGGCCGAGGCCGCGCCCGCGCCCCGGCCCGAAGTCCGGGCTGCTGCGGTTCCCGCGGTGCCGAAAAAGTTCTATACCATCCAAGTCATCGTCTACGAGGACGAGGCCCACGCCGAAGCCATGATCGGCCGGCTCAAAGAAAGAAAGCTGGACCCGTTTTATCGTTCCATCAAGACCAGTCGCGGCAAGGAGAGATTCCAGGTCTTCGTCGGCCATTTCAAGGACTACTCCGAAGCCCAGAACCATCTCGGACGCTACAAGAAATCAGGCCAGCTGCAGGATTTCGCCGACAGCTTCGTGCGGCCGCAAGTGGAGTAGCCAGTGGCCGGCGGGGGGTTGGACCTCAGGAAATTTCCCCGGTACGAACTGAAGTGCGACATCCAGATCGGGGAAGACCGGACGGCGTTCAAATTCAACACCACCACCCAGAATATCGGCGCGGGCGGCGTCTGCGTCATCCTCAACAAGGAACTTCCCAAGCTGACGCGCGTTTTCACCCGTCTCCACATGCCCGATTACGGCGCGCCCATCGAGTGCCATGCCAATGTCTGCTGGGTCGTCCGCAGCCGTTTCCTTTTCAAGAACGAAAGTTTGTTCGACACCGGTCTTGAGTTCATGGACATCCGCCCGGATGACCGCGAACGGATCCGTCTGATCGTCGAGAAAAAATTGGAACAGGGCTGATGGCGCAGGATTCCTCGTTTGACATCGTCTCCCAAGTAGACCTCCAGGAAATCGACAATGCCGTGAACCAGGCCATGAAAGAGATTTCCCTGCGCTACGACTTCAAGGGCAGCCAGAGCAAAATGGAATTCGACCGGACCAACAAGAAAATCACGATCCTGGCCGACGATGAGATGAAGCTCCGTGCGCTCAAAGAAGTCCTTCACCTCCGCTGCGCCAAGCGCGGCATTTCAGTGAAGTCGCTCAAATACGGCACGGAAGAAAAGGCGCTGGGAGGGTCCACACGCGTGGAAGTGGAAGTCATTCAGGGGATCCCGCAGGACAAGGCCAGGGAAATCGTGCGCCTCATCAAAGACACCAAACTCAAGGTGCAGCCCTCGATCCAGGGGGAGCAAGTCCGCGTGACCGGAAAGAACAAAGACGATTTGCAGGCGGTCATTCATCTTCTGAAAGAAGCCAAGCTCGATTTGTCGCTCCAATTCACCAATTACCGTTGAGGCAAGAAGGATGGATTGGTCCAAACTTTCTTCCGACAAAAATATGCAGGCCTTGTTCGCGCACCCCAAAGTGCAGAAGCTCCTGCAGGACCCCAAATTTCAGGACGCCGTCCGGCAGAAAAATTTTTTCAAACTCATGGCCAATGCTGAGTTTCAGCAACTCCTGAAGGATCCGG
>JACQVP010000035.1 GCA_016209715.1 Candidatus Omnitrophota bacterium | reverse complement strand
GTTCCCATTCCGAATACGGTCGTTAAGCCCTCTACCGCCGATGGTACTCCGGTCGAAACGGCCGCGGGAGAGTAGGTAACCGCCGGGATTAATTGAGCCCCGCGTTGGAGAAATCCAGCGCGGGGTTTTTTTTCTGAGAATCCGTCCGCCCGGCAGGAATTCAGCTATAAATATCCCCCTTGTAATTGCATTGGTTTTCAATCATAATTTTTTTAATTATGGCGGTTAAAACGCAGTTATCGGTTTTTCTCGAAAATCGACCCGGCATGCTTGCCCGCGCCTGTTCCATTCTGTCCGACAATGGGGTGAATATCTTGGCGCTCTCGATTCATGACACGGTGGACCACGCTGTGGTACGTTTTTATGTGGACAACCCGACCAAGGCCCTCCTCCTCATCGAGAACGAGGGCTTTTATGTCCTGGAGCAGGAGGTGGTCGTGCTGGATGTGGACAACCGGCCCGGATCTTTGACCGGCATCGCGCAAAAGCTGGCCGAGGCCGACATTAATATCCACTACGCATACTGCACCGCGACGGACGGTCAAGTTCACGGTTGCCTGGTCTTGAAAACGGACTATCCCGACCGAGCCGACGAAGTCTTGACCGAAGTTCCGTAACCAAACTGGGGTAGAACCATGAGCAGCGGGTACAGCGCAGGCGAAGATTTTGATCATATCCTTTTGGATTTGATCCATCGGCGGGGCGGGTCGGACCAGGCTGATTTGATCCGCGAAATCCTCACCACCGGCTTGAAATTGGTGGATGAGAAGACGGACCGCGGCGATTTGAAAATCATCAACACCGCGGTCAAGGAATTGCGGTACGCCTTCAAGGTCTTTTCCAAATTCCGCTTCATCCGCAAAGTCAGCGTTTTCGGTTCCGCCCGTTCCAAGAAAACTTCCGCCGAGTACCGCCGCGCCAAGGCCTTCGCCAAGAAAGTCGTCCGCAAAAAGTTCATGGTCATCACCGGGGCCGCAAGCGGCGTCATGGAGGCGGCCAACGCCGGGGCCGGACAGGAGCACGGCTTCGGGATCAATATCCGGCTCCCGCATGAACAGGAAGCCAATCCTTTTATCCAGGACGACCGGCTGATCAATTTCAAATATTTTTTCACCCGCAAACTGGTGTTTATCAAAGAATCCGATGCGGTCGTGCTTTTCCCTGGCGGGTTCGGCACTCACGATGAGGGATTCGAGGTCCTGACCTTGATCCAGACCGGGAAATCGCATCCGCTGCCAATCATCATGGTGGACGATCCGGCCCGGCCCTATTGGCGGGATTGGTTTCGTTTCGTGAAGAAACAGCTCTTGGATCGCGGCTATATCTCCCCGGAGGACCGGGACTTGTTTAAGATCACCACGGATCTCGACGAGGCCGTGGACGAGATCACGCGTTTTTACAGCAATTATCAATCTTCGCGGTTCGTGAGGGATCTTTTCGTGGTCAGGGCGAAACGAGTCAGCGCGGCGATGATTGACGGCTTGAACCGGAATTTCAAGGACCTCCTGGCGCCGTCGGCCCGCTTCGAACAGGTCCCTACTTTTCCGGAAGAAATCCAGGAGGGACGCGATCTGGAATTGCCCCGGATTGCCTTCCATTTTAACCGGTCCAGTTACGGGCGGATTCGGCAGTTGATCGATTTCATCAATGATTTCAAATAATCGATCAAGAAACAGCCGGGAGCGGCCGATGCTAAGGACGCCTGAGATCCGGTCGTAGGAGTATCTATGATATTTCATCTGAGTTTTGAGATCCCGAAGAAACCGGAGCTTTCCTTCGACGAAACGGTTCCCGTCCTCAATGCGGCGGAACTGGACATCATCAAGAAACAGATCCGGGACAATTCCCGGGTCATCGACGAATACGTCGATAAGATCCATCTCTTCGTCAATCAGGAGAAGTATCCCCGGTCGGAGCCCTTTGTGGAGCGCCTCCGGGAACGGATGTTTTTGTTGATGGAGGAAAACGACACCTTTCGGAGCGTGCTCTGGAACCATTACCAATTGGAACAGACCCGTTTCTCTCCCCGATCCCGCGCCCCTAAAATGCGTCGCGCCCGGTAAAGGCGCCCGTGAAAAAGAATCCCTTCCTGAGAGAGCTGACCCTTTGGGACGCCGTCGCCATTGTCGTCGGCTGCATCATCGGCGCCGGAGTCTTCCGGGTTCCCAGCCCGATCGCTCATCATCTGGAAACGCCTGCCGTGATCCTGGGGGTGTGGCTAGCCGGAGGCCTATTGTCCATGGCGGGAGCCTTGTGCTATGCCGAACTCTCGTCGATGTTTCCCAAAACCGGGGGAGATTACGTCTATTTGCGGGAGGCCTACGGGCACGCGGTCAGCTTTCTCTTCGGTTGGACTAAATTATTTGTCGAGCGTACGGGTACGATCGCCATCATCGCCTATGTTTTCGCGGAATACGTCGGATATTTGGCGGACTTTTCCAAGGGTTCGGTCAAATTCCTTGCCCTCGCGGCTATCGCGCTACTCACGGCCGCGAACGTCGCGGGCGTCAAATACGGGAAGCACATCCAAAATATCTTCACTTCTTTGAAGGTCCTGGCGTTGGTTTTCATCATCGGATTGGGCCTCTTTTTCTTGCCTGAGCGAGCGCAAGCCGGACTGCCTTCTTTCATGAGTCCTCCGGTCACGCCGGGTTGGGCCTTGATACAGTCGGCGGGCATGGCCCTCATATTCGTCCTTTGGACCTACGGAGGCTGGACCGAAGCGGCCTATGTGGCGGAAGAGGTCTTGGAACCGGCGCGTAACGTGCCTCGGGCGATCATCGGCGGGCTGGCGTTTGTGACGGCGATTTATCTGGCCGTGAACTGCATTTATTACCTTTACATCCCCGCTTCCGCCATGAAGGAAACCAAACTGGTGGCCTCCGTGATGGTATCAAATATTCTGGGACCCTGGGGCGGCAAATTGGTGGCCTTGTTCGTCGCCGCCTCGACCTTCGGCGCCTTGAACGGCTATATTCTCACCGGCGGCCGAATTTTATACGCCTTGTCGGAGGACCACGCGCTTTTCCATCGCCTGGCCGCCGTCCATCCGAAATTTCACACGCCTTATTTAGCCCTCATTTTCAACGGGAGCGTTGCCGCGCTTCTCATCATGACGAAGACATTCGACCAGCTCATGGAATACACGACCGTCGCCATCTCCCTGTTCTTCGCCCTGACTGGGTTGAGCGTGATCGTCCTGCGGAGGAAATTTCCGGAACGGGAAAGGCCTTACCGCGTGCTTGGCTATCCCTTGGTCCCGCTGCTCTTTGCGGCCTCGACCCTTTTATTTATCGTCAACGCCGTGGTCCAAGAACCGCGCGAATGCCTTTTCGGCTTGGCCTTGGTCGGTCTGGGGGGTATCCTTTATCTGGTTTCCAGAAAGTTGGACAAAAAATCGCACCGATCGGCACTTGAAAAAATGCCGTCAAATGTATGATTTAATAGATTACAGTATCATTGGGACAAAGGAGATCTTCAGATCATGATCCGGTTTTTGATTTATGCGTTATTGGCCGCGGTGGCCCTCTACTGCCTCTCGTTGTTTCTCAAACCGTCCTCTGGACCGGACCTCCCGCGTCCCGGAAAGCGCTTTCGAGGCCGCGGCGGGAAGGAGAATTGGATTCAGGTCTACGAGACCGCGTCCATGGAAGAGGCCGAGCAAATCCAGCACCGGCTTCAGGAAGAGGCCGTCGAATGCATTGTCTATCAACAAGGCAAGAAAGACATCAACGGGGCTCCTCCGCGGGGCGTCGGGATCGCCTGCCCAAAGGCTTCGGCGTCCTTGGCTCAGAAGATCATCAGCCGGATCCCCGTGTGAGACGGGTTTTCCCCGCCTGCCTCAGCCTTATTCTTTTCGGCGGATTGTCTTTAGGCGCGGCCCCCGAAAAAATCACGGAATATCCCGTCAAGGCCATCCCCTGGAAACAGTCTTTCGATCTTCAGACTTCGGTTTATCAGATCGACCCCGCCGCCCGGGTGAGCTCCGACTTCGATCTCTTATTCACCGTCAACAGCACGGAAGGCCCTTATAAAGTCCGGGGCTTGAAAAAACTCGCGATTTTGGTGGAAGAACTGGGCCTCATCCAGCATCTCAAAACCAAGGAGTCCGGCGGCCAATTTGTGGAAGGGGCCGGAGACTCGGTGAGCGACATCGGGCAGGGATTCGTTCTCCTCGCAAAACATCCCGTGCGGTCGGTCAAAAATGTCGGCACGGCGACTGCCCGGTTTTTCAAAAGAACGGGCGCCGCCATCCGGCGTAAGAAACAAAAAAACGTCCCTCCCAAGAGCTGGCGGCAAAAGATGTTCCAAGGCGAAGTCCGCACGGTCGCCAACGAGGCCGGAGCGGACGTTTATTCCGAAAACGAGGCCCTCCAAGCGCAATTGAGGCGAATCGCGCGGGGGAGGACGGGGGGCCGCGCCGCCTTGGCCGTGGCTAAATTTTTCATGCCGATCAGTTTTGTCGGTTCGATCGCCATGTCCGCGAGCGGCGTTACCTTGGCGGCCGATCGCATCGCCAACACCAAGGACCCCTGGGAGCTCTACGAATTGAACAAGAAGGCCTACCGGGAAATGGGCCTGGAAGAGGGACAGATCGAGTCCTTGCTTTCCGAGAACGCTTTTTATAACCCGCGCGAGATGACCCGCATCCGGTTTTATCTGGAGGCCCTGAGAGAGACGCCCGGCTGGCAGGACCTTTTCAAGCGCAGTGCCGCGACCCGCAACGAGGACGAAGCGGAGCGCTTTCTGGTGAGCTTGGAAATGCTGATCTCATTCATGGAAAAAAAAGGAAGCTTGCAGGAAGTGGGCGCGAAAGGCGAAATGGCGTTTGCCCTGTCCGGCGGGAAGCAGCTGCAATTTTTTCTTCCGTTTGATTTCGTCTTTTCGGGCCCCAAATTCGGACAAAGCGCGGCCTGGATGGATGAGGTCCGAGACCGCCTGCGCCCCGTCCGTACGACGGTTTATACTTTCGGGATTTCGTCCGCCGCCGTGAAAAGAGAAGTTTCCTCGCGCGGGATGCAATGGGTGGACGGGGTCTTTTCCAAGGACGCCGAAGAGGTTTTTCGCTGACATGGGATTCGCCGAAGAGCAAAAACGGTTGAGGCAAAAGGACAAGAAGGCGTTGTGGATCTCCGCCGCGCTCACGCTCGTCTTCATGTGCCTGGAGTTTGCCGGCGGTCTTTGGGCGCGCTCTCTCGCGCTATTGGCGGACGCGGGGCATATGTTCACCGATTTTTTCGCCCTCTCCTTTGCGATCCTCGCTTTCTGGATGGCCGAGAGACCGCCGACCCAGAGAATGAGTTATGGCTTCCACCGCGCGGAAATCCTGGCGGCGTTGGCCAACGGCGTCATTCTGATCAACGTGGTGATCCATATATTTTCCTCGTCGGTCCAGCGTTTTTTCGCCCCGGTGCCGGTGGCCAGCGGAACCATGCTGGTCTTCGCGGTCGCCGGATTGGCCGTCAACTTGATTTGCGCCTTCGTGCTCAAACGCACCGGCAGCCGCAACCTCAATCTGCAAGGGGCCTTTTTTCATGTGATGGCCGATTTGGTTGGTTCTCTGGGGGTCCTTTCCGCCGGCTGGATCATTCGGGTTTTTGGCTGGCACCTCGCCGACGCCTTGGCCGGGATGGGCATTTCGGTCTTGATTATTTTCTCGGCCGGGAAACTCCTGAAGGATTCGGTTTCTATACTCCTGGAAGCGGCGCCTCTGCACATCGATCTGGAGGATCTGGAAAATTCCCTCCGTTCCGTTCCGGGCGTGAAAAATGTCCACGACCTCCACGTCTGGACGATCTCGAGCGGGCAGGAGACCCTGAGCGCGCACTTGGACGTCGAAAAAAATGTTCCGCCGGACGATATCCTGAGGCAGGTGACGCGCCTTCTGGAAGACAGATTCGGCATTTATCACTCCACCGTTCAATTGGAAACCGTCGATCATCCGGGCCATCTTTCCCGGTTTTGACCTCGGAGGCGCTTGTTGCGGCCTTCCTGGTTTTGTGATAAATTATTCTCTCATCTGGGGATGGAAAAACGTCATCATGACCGAATCGACACCGCCGCGGGAAGAATTGGCGCACTTGTGCCGCTATTACAATCAGGCAGCGCATGATTTTTTCAGCGAACTTCAGGGAGAATTGGAAGAGCGGCTGGGATTGCTGCTGAAGACCGTTGAGGAGAATGCGGGGTCTCCGGCGCAGTTGCGGGAATTGGTCGGGCTGTTGGTTCAAAGCCAGGACGCTTTGAAGAAACGCGTGGAAGATCTCGATTTCCTGACGAATAAAATGTTGCAGGCCCTGTTCACTTCGGGTAAACCCTGATGAGGTGCGCATGAATATCTCCATTCTCGTGGCGGACGACGAAAAGGACTTGATCGATTCTTTCGGCATGCTGCTTCAGGACCTGGGTTACGACGTGTCCATGGCGACGGACGGAGACACCACCCTGAAGCTGTTGCGCGAAAAAAATCCCGATGTCTTAATCCTGGACATCAACATGCCCAAGGTGAGCGGCGAAGAAGTCCTGCGCCAATTGAGCGGGATGGGGCTGAAGACAAAAGTGATCATCAGCACCGGCCACACCGTCGACGACAAAAACCTGAAAGACCGGATCTTGAAGGCCTTCAGCGTTTCCGCCTTTCTCGAGAAACCTTCCTCGATCGAAGAGATTGACTACGTGATCAAGGAAGTCGTCAAAGGGGGATGAGCGCCGCCTGCCGTTTGGTTCTGTTTGATTTGGGCAACGTGCTGGTCCGGTTTGATCACGCCATCCTTGCCCGAAAACTCTCCAAATTGTCCCGGAAACCGATTTTTGCGATCGTGTCGCAGTTTATCCGTTCCGGTTTGGGCGAGCTTTACGACGAGGGCCGGATCGACACCGAAGATTTCACGGGCCGTGTTTTGCGGGCGCTCGATTTAAAGATGAGCCCGGAGGAGTTCAAGGCCTGCTGGACCGAGATCTTTTGGGAAAACCCGGGCATGGACGAGCTGGTCGGCAGGCTGAAGGCCCGCTACCCGGTGTTCGTCATTTCGGACACCAATCCGATGCATTTTGATTTTGTCCGGGAGCGGTTCCCGATCCTCCGCCACATCGACCAATTCGTCCTGTCCTACGAAGTCGGGGCGCGCAAGCCGCACCCCAAGATGTTCGAGGCGGCGCTGCGGAGGGCGGGTTGCGCGGCGGAAGAAACATTTTTCACGGATGACCGCTCGGAGATCATCGAGGCGGCGCGGAGGATGGGGTTTCGCACGCACCGTTTTACCGGAACGCGCGCCCTCGCGCGGGAACTCTTGAAACAGGGGATATTGCCGGAGGCAGGAAGCGGATGACCGAGACCAAGATCGCAAGAAAAAGGAAAAAGGCGGAAGAATTCGAGGAGAAAATGAGCTCCCTGAAAGCTCCCCTCGCGACCAGCCTCGGAGCGCTCAACCTGATTCTGCTCGGAGGGATGGGAGAAGTGGGCGAAGAACAGAAGAGGTTTCTCGAAGCGGCCAGAAACAATCTGCAAAATTTATTTTGCGAGATTCAGAAATTCCAGGACTGGCTGAAGGAGGAAGGGGGTTCGAACCCGTGAGTCGCCGGATGCTTTTCGGGGCCGGCCTGATCGTGGCCGGATGGCTTGCCATCCCTGTTTCGGCCGAGGTCGAAGCGGTGTCATTTCCCTTGCCCGAAGACCTCTCTCCTCATGAAAGGATTCGCGTGGCCGTGGTGACGGGAGGCAGCGCGGTCCAATTGTATACCCGGTCCGCGTACGAGTTGGAGTCGCTCGAATCGAAGGCCCGCCTCGGTTCCGGCCGCCGCCTCGACAAGACCCAAGTGATGCCTTCCGCGGGCGGGCTCCGGTTTGGAACGAGAGAACTCCAAGTCTCGGGGCTGCGTTTGATCAGCCGGGGCGCCCAGATCCAGGTCAATGAAAAGGACTACCGCGAAATCATCCAGATCAAAAAGACCGGAGACGGGAAAATCCTGGTCGTCAATGACGTCGGATTGGAAGAATATCTGCGAGGCGTCCTGCCGCGCGAAATGCCGGCGAATTGGCCGATCGAGGCTCTGAAGGCCCAGGCCGTGGCCTCGCGGACGTTCGCGCTGTTTCAATCGTTGAGCCGCCGGGACCGGGATTATACGCTTGCTTCCGACGTGATCGGTCAGGTCTACGGCGGCCGGGCGGCCGAGCACTGGCTGACGGACCGCGTGATCGCCCAGACCCGGGGAGAAATCTTGACCTATGCCGGGGATATTTTCCCGGCCTATTTTTCCTCGACCTGCGCCGGGCACACGACGCATTGCGAATACAATTGGGACATCCATCCCCACCCTTCGCTCTCCGGCGTCAGCTGTATTTATTGCCTTCGCTCCAAGCACTATGGCTGGAAAAATTCTTTGCCCGCGGCAGAAGTCGAGAAGCGGCTGAAAAGAGCGGGGTATCGGATGGGAGAGCTCCGGGGGCTCGCGCCGGAGGAATGGGACGA
The DNA here is from genome assembly GCA_016209715.1 of Candidatus Omnitrophota bacterium. Taxonomy (GTDB): domain Bacteria; phylum Omnitrophota; class Omnitrophia; order Omnitrophales; family Omnitrophaceae; genus JACQVP01. The sequence goes on along the minus strand of JACQVP010000035.1, from coordinate 489 downwards.
GTCGGGCCGCGCCCGGCGAATCCAGGTGCGGCACGGCATGGGGACCCTGGCCATCCGGGCCAATGATTTCCGGCTGGCGGTCGGGCCGGACATCCTGAGAAGCACTAAAGGGTTGAGGATAGAATCGAGCGGCGGCCAGGTGACGTTTTCCGGCGTCGGCTGGGGGCACGGAGTCGGGATGTGCCAATGGGGGGCCAAAGCCCTGGCCGAGCAGGGAAAAAGTTATCGCGAAATCCTTCAATTTTATTATCCGGGCTCGTCGCTCACGCCGCTGAAGAAGCCTAAGCCGCTCGATTGGTTCGGCTGGCTTTTTAAGTGAGGGCGTGGTAAATTTACAATCCTTTCGACCGCGGCCCCGCAAAATAATGCGGGGCGATGATTTGTGCGCCCGCACCCTTCGAGTGCTGGCAAGGTTTGGCCTGCCCCGCAAAATAATGCGGGGCGATGATTTGTGCGCCCGCACCCTTCGAGTGCTGGCAAGGTTTGGCC
>JACQVP010000040.1 GCA_016209715.1 Candidatus Omnitrophota bacterium | reverse complement strand
GCTGTACAGCGTTTATTCCCTGGCCCAGCTCATTTTTTCGCCCATCTGGGGCAGTCTGTCGGACCGCTTCGGCCGTCGGCCCATCATGCTGATGAGCACGCTCGGCGCATTTTTCGCCTATCTTTTGTTCGCCGCCTCCCACACGCTCGGACTTTTGTTCATTTCCCGGATCATCGCCGGCATCATGGGCGGCAATATCGCGGCGGCCCAGGCCTACGTGGCCGACGTCACCGCGCCACAGGACCGGGCGCGCGGCATGGGACTCATCGGCGCCGCGTTCGGAATCGGGTTCATGATCGGGCCCGCGGTTTCGACTTTGCTCATCCACCCCTCGTTCCTCCAGACGGCGGGAATCCCTCCGGAATCCCGCTTCGCCCTCCCCGGCATTTTCGCGGCCGGCATGTCTCTCATCAGTTTTCTTCTCGTTCTGTTCCTCCTCCCCGAATCCGTCCGTCCCACGGAAAACCGCGATGCCCAGCGTCCCGTCAAGACCAGCCTTTTCCTGCCCGCCTTCTGGCGGTCCATTTTTGAGGCCAAAGCGCCGGGAAGCACGGGCCTCTTTCCCCTGCTGATCCTCTGCGCCTTTCTATTGTCCTTTTCCCAGGCCAGCCTCTACGCGGCCTTTCCCCTCTATTGCAAGCAAAGGCTGAATCTTTCCGCGGAGAGCGTGGGGATTCAATTCGCTTTCATGGGATTGATCGCGGTCCTCGTCCAGGGCGGCCTGTTGCGCCGGCTGACGGCCTGGTTTGCCGAGGAAAAACTTTTCCTCGCGGGGAGCGTGCTGATGACGGCCGGATTCGCGTTTCTCGCCTTCGCCTTTTCTCATTCGAGTCTCACCGTGTTTCTCGGGATGATGACCCTGGGAGCAAGCCTGAACGGCCCGACTCTCAACAGCCTCATTTCCAAAGAGGCGGACCCTTCTCAAATGGGCCGCGCCCTGGGCACGTCCCAGGGAATCGCGAGCTTGGGCCGGGTGCTGGGGCCGACGTGGGGGGGTCTTCTCTTCTCCCTCGGCATGCGCGTCCCTTTCCTCGCGACGGCGGCGGTGCTGTCGGTGACGGCGTGGGTCGGCTTCAAATTGAGGACCCGGCGCCCGGCCGGGACGGCGGAATAAGTTGTGGTAGAATTGAGCGAAACATTTTATCATACGTCTTCCGATGCCTCAGACGCTCAAGATCCTGCTGATAGAAGATTTTTCGGGTTACGTGCAGCTCCTGACCGACACCCTGTCCGCGTACCAAAACCCGCCGTTTGAACTTGAGTCGGCCCCCAGTCTCAAAGCCGGCCTCAAAAAAATCGCCGCCGCCAAATTCGACGTTATTCTCCTGGACTTGAACCTGCCCGACAGCCGGGGAATCGACACCTTCGTCAGCCTGCACGGGGAATGCCCGCAAATTCCGATCGTGGTCCTGACCGGTGTCGATGACCAGAACATGGCCCTCCAGGCCGTGCGCAAAGGCGCCCAGGATTATCTGGTCAAGGGCGACGTCGACGGCAAATTGCTGGCCAGCGTCATGCGCTACGCCATCGAAAGAAAACGCGGCGAACTGGAGCTCCGGCAGGCCAACGCCCGGAGCGAACTCCTGCTGTCCTCGATTACCTCCATCCTGATCGGCCTCGACCAAAACGGGACGGTGACTCATTGGAATCTGGTGGCGGAGAGGACCCTGGAAACGCCGGCGGCCGGCGTCTTGAACCGCCCGCTGGCGGACTGCGCCATTTCCTGGGACCGGCAGGCCCTCCTCTCCGCGCTCGAGGAATGCCGGCAGAATAAGAAGCCGGTGCGGCTGGACAATTTGGCCTATCAACGCCGGGACGGGGACACCCGCTACCTCGGCTTCAGCATCATCCCGATCCCCGCGCTCGAAGAGAACACCGTCCAGTATCTTCTGTTCGGAGCCGACGTCACGGCGCGCAAACAGATCGATCAGCTTAAAAACGATTTCGTGAGCACGGTTTCGCATGAGCTGAGGACCCCTCTCACCATCGTTCAGGAGGGCGTCTCGCAGGTCCTGGACGGCATCTGCGGCCCGACGACCGACATGCAGCGCGACACCTTGAATCTTTGCCTGGAAGCGATCGAGCGTCTGGCCCGCATCATCGACGAACTGCTCGATATTTCCAAAATCGAGTCGGGGAGGATCGCCATTCGCCGTGAGGCCGTGGACCTCAAAGAACTGGCCCAGCGCGCGGTGGCGGCCTTTGAGATCCCGTCGCGGCAAAAAAACCTCCCTCTCCGTCTCGTCGCGCCCCATGGCCCGGTGGAAGTCTTCGCGGACCCGGACCGGATCACCCAGGTGTTCACCAATCTCATCGGAAATGCCTTCAAATTCACGGAGCGCGGCGAGATCGAAATCTCGGTTTCGGCGCCCAAGGCCAAAATGATCGAGTGTTCGGTCTCGGACACCGGCCGGGGAATCGCGCGCGAAGACCTGGTAAAGGCCTTCGACAAGTTCCAGCAATTCGGCCGCGAAATCGGCCCGGGCGAAAAAGGGACCGGCCTGGGCCTGGCCATCTCGAAAGGGCTGGTGGAAGCCCACGGCGGATCGGTGCGGATCGAGAGCGGACTGGGCCAGGGGACCCGCGTTTTTTTCACCCTGCCCGTGAAATCGGCGGAGGAATTGTTCGCCGAGCAACTGTCCCGCCAGTTGGCGGAGGCGGAGAGAAATCCGGTTCCCATTTCCCTCCTGAAGGTCGTTCCGGACAATGCCGCGAAAGCGCGCGAAGCTGCGGGCCCGGAATGGGCGGCTCTGACGGAAGGCCTGCACGCGATCGTGAAGAGCAATCTGCGCCGGCAGGCCGATTTTTCGGTTTTGGAGGCATCATCCGGGACGGTTTGGATCGTACTTCCCGCCACGCAAAAAGAGGAATTGGCGGCCGTCGCGGCCCGCATCCGGCAGATCTTCGCCGAACGTTTTCATCTTCCCTTGCTCATTTCCAGCGCCGCTTACCCGGACGACGGAGACAATGAGGCGTCCTTGTTGAAAAAATTGGAGGAAATATGGCCAAGAAAATCTTAGTCGTGGATGACGAGCCCGCAATCGTCCAAATGGTGATCAATCGCCTCAAGGCGAGCGGCTATGATTGCTTGAGCGCCTACGACGGCCAGGAAGGGCTGGAGATCGCGCAGGCGTCGCGCCCCGATCTGATCATCCTGGACTTGATGCTCCCCAAGATGAACGGCTATCTGGTCTGCAGCCTGCTCAAGAAAGACGTACGCTTCACGAAGATCCCGATCATTCTGTTCACCGCGAAGGCCCAGGACGAGGACCGGAAAATGGGGGAAGAGGCCGGCGGCGACGCCTACATCGTCAAACCGTTCAACGCCTCGGTGTTGCTGGAAAAAATTCAGCAGCTCCTTCCGGCCTGACGGGCCGCTGGACCCACCGGATCGCCACTCCCTGCGCGCTGGCCACCGAATATCCGAGGGACACGATAAAACTCAGCCCGAAGACCTTTTCCGGCCGGTAGCGCACGTTGATCACCGCGTCGGCGCCGATTTCCCGCGCGCGCTCCTTCAGCAATTCATTGACCCGCTCGTAGCCGTCAAACCACCGACCGTACGCCATGATGGCGCCCATTTCTTCATAAGGCTCGGAAGGACGGTCGCAAAGCAGAACGGGCGAGGCCTCGCTCCTGGCGGGGAATAATTTGGTCTCGTAAGGGACGTATACGGCTTGGTCCACGGCGCAGCCGGAAACGGCCGCCGTCAGAAGCAGGATCCCCAGAGCCCGCATGCCCGTTCACCGGCCGCGGTACGCGACCACGAAAATGACGACGAAGGTAAACAGGATCAGATTGGCGATGTTGAAGACGCGCCAAACGAGGTCCGGCGATGAAAAACCCGAAGGCGCCATCAGCAGGAATGAAATCCAGACCCCCAGGGCCCAAAGCAGGCTGATGTCCTGGGACGATTTCCTCTTGATGATCCGGACGATCAGGGGAATGTTCCACAGGGGAACGGTCATGGCCGCGATCAAGGCTATTTTTTCGTACATGGCATCCTGTTATATCGTCATTCCCGTGCTAAACTTTCCCTTATGGCGCGAAAAATTTTAGGGCTCGCGGCCTGGCTCTGGCTGGCGGGGATTCCGGCGGCGACGGCGGCCGAGTCTTCGATCGCCGCGGTCCTGGACAGCGCCGGGGCCGTCGTCCGGATCAAGGCCGAAGCCGGAGGCCTTTTCCGGGACGAGTCCAACCGGCTCCGGGCCGTGACGAGCACCCGTGTTGGAGCCGGTTTCATCATCGAATCCGGACTCATCGCCACCAACGCGCACACCGTACAGCACGCCGGAAAAATCACCGTCATCCTGAGGGATTCGACGGAAGCGCAGGCGACGCTCGTCCGTCTCGTTCCGGAGCAGGACCTGGCCTTGATTCAAATTCCGCCTTCTTTCCCGGCCCCGCCGGCGCGCCTCGGCGATTCCGACCGGCTCCGGATCGGCGACCACGTTTACACGCTCCCCGCTTCCGCCCTCTTGCAAGGGACCCTCAACGGGGGGAATATCCGGGGGCTCGGGACTTCCAAACGCGCCCCTGCCAAAGACGCCGTCACGCTGATTCAGCTCGATTTCGGTCTCTATCAGGGGGACAGCGGCTGCCCCGTCTTCGACCGGAACGGAAACGTGATCGGACTGATCACAGCGGCCCTGGCCGCGCGGGACAAGGTGACCTTCGCCATCCCTTCGAACATGATCCGGCAAATCTGTCTGGACTACAAGAACGCGCGGGAGGATTCGGGAAAGGCCTGATTATTTTTTGCGGCTTTTCTTTTCGCGGTACATGTCCCGGTCGGCCGCCTCGAAAAGCTCGGACTCGTCCCGGAATTGCTCCTGGTACGCCGCCACCCCGGCGCTCACGGAGATGGCGAGACTCTGATCCTCCCAAAGGAGAGGAGCGGCGTCGATCCCCGCCCGGAGAAGCGCCAGCGCCTTGCGCGCGCTCATCTCGGTGGATTCCGGGAAGAGGATGACGAATTCGTCGCCGCCGTAACGGGCCGTGAAATCCGACTTGCGCAATTTTTCCCGGATCACGCCCGCCACGATGGAGATCACCCGGTCGCCGGCCTTGTGGCCGTACTGGTCGTTGAAAAACTTGAGGTTGTCAATGTCAAGCACCGCGAGCGCGAATCCCCGCCGGTACCGCTTGGCGATGTCGAAGAAAAGTTTCATCTGCTTCCGGCAATACGCCGCATTGGCGAGCCCCGTCAAACCGTCCGTGGTGGCGATCTTCTCATAATGGTCCCTCCGCGCCAGGATCGATTCGATGCGGACCAGGAGCTCCGGGGCCTCGAACGGCTTGGTCATGTAATCATCGGCCTTGAGACGCAATCCTTCCACCTTGTTTTCAACCTGCGCCTTGGCGCTTAAAAAAATCACCGGGATGTCCGCCGTCGTAGGGTCTTCGTTCAAAATGCGTTTCAATTCCAGGCCGCCCATGCCGGGCATCATGATGTCCAGCACGATCAGGTCGGGCGGCGAGTTCTTGATCGCGGAAAGCGCCTGGATGCCGTTTTCCGCGCACACCACCTCGTAACCGGCCTCGCTGATCCTTTTGGTCAGAATCAATACGAGATCGGGCTCGTCGTCCACCACGAGAATTTTCAAGGTCTTGTCCATGGCGCCTCCTCCCGCCGGGCCGACGGCAGGCTGAAAAAAAGCGAGGAGCCCTTGCCGGGCGCCGAAGCCGCCCAGATCTTCCCGCCATGATGTTCCAGGATCCGTTTGGCAATCGCCAGGCCGAGCCCCGTCCCTTCCACCGAATTGGCGGCGCCGGATCTTTCGAAGGGAAGAAAGATGCGCTCCAGATCGCCGGCTTTCATCCCCCGGCCCGTGTCCCGGACCTCGACTTCGACTCCGTCTTTTCCCGGACCAGACCGAATCAAGATCCCGCCCCGCTCGGTGAATTTGATGGCGTTCTGAATCAAGTTCGTGAGCACCTGAATGATGGCGTCCCGGTCCATCCAGACCGCGGGCAGATCCGCGCCGAGTTCCGTCTCCAGGCTCAGGCCTTTGTTGCCCGCCAGCTGCCGGAACATGGTCGCCGTCTCCTGGATCGTGTCGTTCAGGCTGGAGGAAACCATGCGGTATTGGCGCTTGCCGGAATTCAATTTCGCAAAATCCAGCACGTCGTTCAAAAGCCGCGAAAGCCGGTCCACGTTGCGCTGGGTGATTTCCAGATAAGTCTTATGGTCTTCCTGAAGCCCCGGACCGAGCGAGTCCCGGAGGATATTGACGCTCTCGCGGATGGCGGTGAGCGGCGTGCGGATCTCATGGGAAACCATGGCCGTAAATTCGGATTTGACCCGGGACAGCTTTTCAATGTCCTCCACGGCGCGGGCGAGCTTCAAATTCATCATTCTCTCGCGCTCGATCTCTTTTTTTAATTCCGTGAGCAGGATGGCGGCGGTCAAGAAAATCGCCAGACGGATCAGAGAATTCCAAACGGGGTAAACGGGATGGGAATAGGCGTGCCCTGCGTACAAATCGCTTGCCAGCCACAGACCCGCGCAAATCGCGCAGCTCAACAGGCCCGCGCGGCGGGAAGAATACCAGCTAAAAAAAGACACGGGGAGAAGGTAAAATACGGAGAAAGAGAGTTCGAACCCCGTCCATAGGTCAATCGCGGCCAGGGCGACGATCAGAAATGTTCCGAAGACAATCCGGAAAGGCGGGGGCCAGCGGCCGGCGTCAATCATGAGACCGACGGCCGATCAGCCGCGGGGACGGGGGACGCTGCCTTGAAGGGCGTAACCGGACCTTTTTACGGCTTTCACCATCCGGGCAAAGGCCTGAACCGGGCTGACACCTTCCGTCAAATGATTGAGGCACAGCGCGGCGTAACCGCGCCGGTTGCGAAGCTTGATGATTTCGACTTTTCCGGACGACAAATTTTTCAGTGTTTTCGCGGCCATATTCCCCTCCGATAGCCCAAAACCTCAAGTTTTGGGCTGTTTATCGCCCTCAGCCATAAGGCTGAGGGAAGCCTATCAACCTCAAGTTTTGGGCTGCTTACGATGGCCTCAAACCTCAAGTTTGAGGCCGCTTATCGCCCTGAGTCAT
>JACQVP010000039.1 GCA_016209715.1 Candidatus Omnitrophota bacterium | reverse complement strand
TCCGAATGGATGCCCCCGAGGTCCAGAGTTTCGAGCACCCGCCGCCGGTAGCCCGTGAAGCCGCCCGTCAAGTCCTTGATGTTCACCCCGAGCACGGCGTTGGAGTAAAGGTTCGCGAGCCGGCTCAGGATCACCCGCCACAGCTTCCAGTTGCCGATGCCGCCGCCCGGGATCCAGCGCGACCCGATCACCACGTCATATTCCTTTAACCGCTCCAGAAATTTAGGGATGTACCGCGGGCGGTGGGAAAGGTCGGCGTCCATTTCGATGATCAGGTCGTAATCGCGCGACAAGGCCCATTGGAATCCGGCAATATAGGCCGGGCCGATGCCCATTTTTCCAGGCCGTTCGAGCAAGTGAACGCGCGGCTGGTCTTTCAGCCAGCTCTTTACCAATTGTCCGGTTCCGTCCGGCGAATTATCGTCCACCACCAGCACTTCGATCTCGGGCGACAGGTTCATCAGCCGGCCGACGAGGTTGCCGATGTTCTCCTTTTCGTTATAAGTCGGAATGACAATGAGGGGCTTCATGACGCGGGGGAAGCCGGTTTGGCGAGATCGTACATGCGGAAACTCCGGCCGGTGCCCCGCACCGCCGGGAATTCGCGCTCGACATAGACGTAAAATTCCTTCTCGCGACGGAAGACGTCGGGCTCGGAAACGACCAGGTACCGGGCCCCCTGCCCCCTTAAATATTCGAGCCATTTCACCGGGTCGCCGTAGCCGTTGCGAATGAGGCGCTCGTGGCGCTTTTGATTTTCCAGCGGGTGCCTCGCCATCTCCAAATCAAAGGACCAGCCCTTTCTTTTCGAATAGTAAAGAAGCGAGCAGGAAGTCCCGTAGGCCGCGGCGATCCGGTCTTTGGGCTCGGTCAGCTTTTGCACCCGCTCGCCGACGGCGCGAATCCGCGGACCGTCGATGCGCGAGAAAATGGCGGGCGGAACGGCAAAACGGGCCGCCGCTGCGAAGAAGAAGACCATTAACACCGCCACCGCGAAACCGGTGCGTTCATTGAAGAGCGCGGCCAGCCCGATCGCGGCCAGCGCGGCGGCGGCGGGAACTCCGGCCACGAGATAAAAGGGATGGTCGAAGACTTTTTGCGGCAGCAGCGCGATAATGGACAGACACCCCGCCAGCCAGATCTTGAAGACCCCGGAACCGCGGTGGCCCTGGAAAAAACCCAGGATCACGAAGGGGGCGATGACCGGCGTCAGCCAATGTCCCATCAAGATGTCCCAGATACGCTCATAAAATTCAGGAGTCCGCATCAGAGGATGAAACAAAATCCTTCCCTCTCCGGCCTGGCCGTAAAGGCTGGTGGTGACATTGGGCTCGCCGGCCAAGGCGTAAACGAAGGCCAGCCAGCCTCCCAAAGGGACGGCGCAGCCGAGCGCAAAAAGCAGGAGCCCGGATAAGCGCGGGCCCCGGACGAGCCACATCCAGCCGAAGGCCGGCAGGCATACGATAAAATGGAGCCGGGCGACCACGGCCAGGGAGAACAAAAGGCCGGCCAGGGCGTCCTGTACCGCGCCTCCGTTGCGGGAGAGGAGCCAGAAGGACGCCAGAAGGAAGAAAATGGCGGCCGCCTCATTCTGGAAACTCACGCCGGAAACGAGAACCATGGGCGAGAAAGAGAACAAAATACAGGCGAGCACGGAGAGGGCGCCTCCGAAAAGACGCCGGAGCGACAGGAAAAAGAACCAGGTGCCGGCAAAGACAAACAGAGCCGCTTGAAGACGGCCGGCGAAATCCACAGGGAGCCCGCCGAAACGATTCAAAATTGCCGCGGCCAAAGACGCAAAAGGATAATAAAGGAGTTCCATGCCCGGGCGGCCGTCTATGAGCATGAAGGTCCGCGGCAGGAGCAGCGTGAAGGGCGAGCCCCAATCGAACATTTCCGCCATCATCGCGAGGGTCGCCTCATAACTTCCGAAATGCCCCACCAGCGCCTGGGAAAGCGCGGGCATCTTCACCGCGAAGGAGGCCGCCAAAACAATCAGGATTCCGGCAAATGCGAACATATCAGTCTCGCTGGGCAATCATCAAAACACGGTTTTGAAGTCCGAGGAGGCGGGCCAGCAAAAAAGAGGCTTTCAGCGCCCACCGGACAGGCCGCGGGAACCGGTACCGCGCCAAATCCGTTTCGGTCTTCCAATGTTTGACCACCCGGAACCCGCCTTTCTGCGCCAGGTCCGCCAGCGTCTGCCGGCTGAAGTATGAGGTGTGCTCGAGGAAATACAGGCGGCGCACGGGCGCGCTGATCCTTCCCCCGCTCATCCGGTAAAAAATTTTCGCCAGTTCGGACAAGAGGTTGGGATAATGGGGCGTCGCCAGGAGCAAAAGACCGCCGGGCTTCAGCAATTCCCGGCTCTTCCTCACGAAATCAAGGGGCGAGGAGGGATGCTCGATCAGGTCCCACAGCACGACCACGTCAAAATTCCGGCCCGGCCGGCATTCCAGGAAACCGGCCTCGATCCCCGCGATCCCCTTCTCCCCCAACCGGGCAATATTTTCCGGGCTGGAATCGACGCCGGTCACGTTCCACCCGCGGCGGCGCGCGAATTCAAGAAAGGAGCCGGTCCCGCAACCCGCCTCCAGAAGGTCGCGACCCGCGGTGAACCGGGAAACCTCTTCCAGCGCCCGGCCGTAATCCCGCGACGTGAGACTGCGCGGGTCCAGCGTGTCGTATTCATAATAGTTTTCCAGCGCGGGATTGATCTCGCGCAGGGTTTCGGAAGAGCGGTAAATTTCCATCATCGACCGCGCGTCCAGCGCCGGGCTCAGGAATTCCAGCCCGCAGCGGCATCGATAAACGCTGGTTTGCGCCAGGGCATACCGGCTGCTGCGGCCGTTTTCGCCGCCGCAGGCGGGACAAAATCGGGTCTCCACGAGTTGAATGTTCATCGGACCGCCAGCTCCTCTTTGCCCCTCGCCGGCCCGTAAACGCGGTCGGCCCAATGGAAAAGGACGAGGAGCCCCCAAATCTTGAAGCTGTGGTTCCGGGCCCCGCGCGCGTGCTCCGAAAGGATCCGCCCGATCGTCTCCGCCCGGAATACGGGGTCCCAAACGGGATGCCCGCTCAGGAGCGTTTTTTCCAGATAAGGCTTGAGCGGGCCGCGGAACCAGGCGGCGATCGGCGCGTGCCATCCGGCCTTCTTTCTTTTCAGGATCGGCTCGGGAAGCTTCCCCTTCAGCCACTTTTTTTGCAGATATTTCAGCACCCGGCCCTTGAACTTGAGCCGCATGGGAAGCCGCGACAGATATTCGACCAGCTCATGGTCCAGAAACGGAACGCGAGCCTCGAGCCCGTGGGCCATGGTCATGGAATCCACTTTGTAAAGATTGTTGCCCGCGAGCCAAACCTTGAGGTCCGCGTACAAAGCGCTTTCACCGAAAGGCAAACCGGCCGCGCGCCGGAAGTGCTCCTCGTAAACCGGAAAGGCATCAAGGCTCGAGATCTTTTCCCGGATCTCCGGCCGCAAGAGGTCCCTTTTTTCCGTCTCGGTAAAAATGGTGCGCCACCAGTAATGCGCCTTTTCCGGTCCGAAACCGCCGGCCTCGACGAATTTCCGGGCGCGGTATTCGAAACTGAGCTTGCCGTCGCTCGAGGGCAGGGCCCGGACGAGCGGCTCGACGAGGCCCTCCCGGATAAATCCCGGAAGGCGTGAATAAAGGGAGTGATAGTGGTCGGCCAAAAACGTGGGATAGCCGACGAAGACCTCGTCCCCGCCGTCTCCGGAAAGGCTCACCGTGACGTGCTCCTTTGCCAGGCGGGAAACAAGGTAGAGCGACAAGCAGGCCTGGTCCGCCAGCAAATTGTCGGCGTGCCAGGCGACATCCGGCAGATGACGCGCGACATCGTCGCTCGAGCAGGTGATTTCGTAATGGTCCGTGCCGAAATAACGGGCCACCGCGCGCGCGTGCGGCGTCTCATCGTAGGCGGCATCGGAGAATCCCACCGAAAACGTCTTGACCGCCCCCTGCCGGTGCTCTTTCATCAGCGCCACCAAAGTACTCGAATCCAGCCCCCCGGACAGAAATGCGCCCAAGGGAACGTCGGCGATCAGGCGCCTCTCGATCGAGCGGTGGAGGAGCTCGCCCACTTTTTTCAACGCCGCCTCTTCGGACTCGTCGAGAGGGCCTTCGAGCGGCGCGTCCCAATACGGCCGGATTTCCGTTTTGCCGCCTTCGACCCGCATCCAATGGCCGGGCGGCAATTGCCGGATCTCCTGAAACGGCGTCCACGGCTGCGGCAAATAATTCAGGCTGAGATAATGGGACAGGGCCTGGAGGTCGAGGCCCTTCCCGAGCCAGGGGCTCTCCAGCAGGGGCTTGATCTCTGAGGCAAAGAGAAAGCCCCGCGGACCGGAATGATAAAAGAGGGGTTTGACGCCGAGACGGTCCCGGGCGATAAAAAGGCTTTTCCGCCGGGCGTCATAGATCGCAAACGCGAACATCCCGGCAAACGAGTCGAGGCATTTCTCCCCATCCTCGAGGTATTGATGCAGGATCACTTCCGTGTCGGAGCGGGTGGAAAACCGGTGCCCCCGGGTCTCGAGCTGGGCGCGCAATTCCCGGTAATTGTAAATTTCGCCGTTGAAAATGATCCACGAGGTCTCGCCGCCGTCGTGGATGGGCTGGTCGCCGGTGGCCAGGTCGATGACCTTGAGGCGCCTCATGGCGAATCCGAATTTGCGGTCCGGGCTGAGATAGGAGCCGGCCGCGTCCGGGCCGCGGTGGGTCATCAGATCGTTCATCCGGGCGAGCTGGGCCGCTTCGACGGGCTCCGGCCCAAAGGAAAACGCGCCTACGATGCCGCACATAATTTCGCTCCCTCCCGGAAATCCATCGGGCGGAATCCGAGGTCCCTTTCGGTCCCGGAAATATCAAAGGCCTCGTGCTTGTTGAGTTCCAGGATTTGCTTCGCCGGCAGGCGCGTGTTTTTGAAAACGCTCAAATAGATTCTGACGAGAGCCTGCACCGGGCGGAGAGGTATCGGGACGAACACGCGCTTCAGCCCGAGCGACTGCCCGAGCAGTTCCAGCATCTCTTTCAAGGCCACCTGGCGCGGCCCGGCGACATTGTAAATGCGCCCGTCAAACGGCGCTTCCAGCGATTTCAGAATCAAGTCGACCACGTCGCCGACATAGACGGGCTGCAGCTTGAACCCGCCCCCTCCGAGCAGAGGGATCAGCGGCCAACGCTTGAGAGTCCGGATCAAAAGGCCGGTGTTGTTTTCGTCCCGCGGGCCGTAAATGAACGCCGGCCGCAGCATGAGGTGCGCGATCCCGCTCTTCCGCACCTCCTCTTCCGCCCCGAATTTCGACTCTCCGTAAGCCCCGTGCCGGCGGATCGCGGCCACCGAGCTGATAAACAGGAACCGCGCGACTCCGGCCTTCCGGGCGGCGGCGACCACGTTCCGCGTGCATTCGACGTTCGCCTTCCGCAGCGCCTCGTCGGTGCCGTTGATGAGGCCCAAGGCATGAATCACCGTGTCGCAGCCGGCGAGCGCCGCGGCAAGCGAGGCCTCGTCATTGAAATCGGTTTCGACGGTCACGGCGCGCGAGGCGTGAAGGCGGTCGGCACGGGGCGAGCGGGGGCGTATCAGGCAGCGGACCGCGATCTTCCGGGAGGCGCAGGCGGAAACCAGGTGGGAACCGAGGAACCCGGTGGCGCCGGTGATGGCAATCATGCAAACAGGAGCTTCGGGCCGTGCTTCGCCATCCACGACGGCCGAAGATAATATTCGCGGTAGGCCCGGTTTTTGTAATCCAGGACCTGCTCGCGGGTGACGTGGTCCAGGCGGACCACCGGCTGGTGGGTCGTGTACTGTTTCCAGTCGTAGCTTTGAATGCGGTCTTCGATCTGAGTGAAAAATTTGGTCCCCGGATAAGGCGTCATGACGTCGAATTGAGCGAGGGGGGTGTTGAGGTGTTTCGCGTACTCGATGGTGCTCTGCATCGATTCGGGCGTGTCGTCGATAAAACCGAGAATGTAAAATCCGATGATCCTGATGCCGATGAGCTCGGCGATCCGGACCACCTTTTCCTGCTGGCTTTCCTTGATGGGAATCCGCCCGGACTTCTTGACGATCTCGTCCTTGGGCGATTCGATCCCGAGGTGGATGACCCGCAGACCCGAGCGGTACAGGAGCTCGAGCATGGGCTCATCCAAACAGTCGGCCCGCGTCTCGCAGCTCCATTCCACCCGGACATTCCGCCGCAGGATCTCCTCCGAGATCTCGCGCGCCCGTTTCTTGTTCTGGGTGTACATGATGTCGCGGAAGGCAAGGCTTCGGACGCCGTATTTTCTCTGGAGGTACTCGATCTCGTCCACCGTGTGCTTCGCGCTTCTCGAGCGCCACTTCTCGGTCTGGATCACCATGTACGGGCAGTAACTGCAGTCGAAACTGCAACCGCGGCTGGTGAGGATGGAGAGCAGGGGTTTCTTTTTGAGGACCGGAAAGTAACCGTATCGATGGATCGGGAACCCGTCCCAATCGGGAAACGGAAGCGTCTCGATATTTTGGATCAGCGGGCTCTCGACGATGCCCTGCGGATCCAACTCGCCTTTGGCGATCTGGATCCCGGCCCATTCCGGTTCCCCGCGGATGATGAAATCGGAACACTCCAGGAAAAGTTCCGGCTTCACTCCGGCGAAAGCGCTGATAAACCCAACTTTTCTGCCCGTCCGCCGGATCTTTTTCGCGAAGGCGATCTCCTCGTCATACCCGACGATGGACGAGGCCATGATCACCAAGTCCTCGTCCCGCGGAAAGGAGTCGTAAAAATTCACTTCGTGGCCATGCTGGCGGAAAATGGCGGCCAGGTAGCCGAAATGAACCACCGGCATGTCCACGTTGTTCCACTTCAGCAGCGCGTAAACACGGGAGATCAAGTCCTCCCCGTGCGAGGCATTGCCGAAGGTGCCCGCCTTGTCCTTGTTGTTGCAGCCGCGGGCGCTTTCCCGGAGATCGATCAGTGCGATTTTCATAAGTATTTATGGTGTGGGGATTTGTATTCGGTAAAGCCGGTAAACGAAGGGGCGGCCTTCCAAATCCTTAACTTGTTTAGTATAAAGAGGTTCAAGAAAAGATGCAAGCTCCTTTTCCCTTTCGCGCGCGAGCCGGGGCACGGAAAATGTTTCCAAGCCGGAGACGTCGAGCGATTGCGGGCTGTCCACAAAGAGAAGGTGCGTAAAGCCCGCTTTCTTCAAACGCGATAGCACTTCTTCCACCGAGTCCGCTCCGTCAGCATATCGGGAACGCATGGCATACACCCTTTCGCGGACGATATCCCTTTCGAAATAGAAAAGGTGCGCCTCGTCTGCGGCGAGAATTTTGGCGTTCGGCTCGAGGGTCTTCACGAATTGCGCGGCCGGGTACGTTCTTTCGCGTTTTTCCAGATACCGGTCGCGGGTTTCCAAGCCCAGTGCCACGCGAAAATCCCCGCGATAATGATAGAACGCCAGTCCGGCGTGCACGGCAAAAATCACGGCCAGGACCATTTGGAGAGGCCGCCCCAATCCTTCCTCCTCGAGGCGCGTCATCCCTCCGGCCAGGATCACCGCCAGCACGGGAAGCAGCGGCATCAGGAATCGCAGGCTCTGCCCGAGAAAAAACCAGCAGACGAGATAGAGGAGCGAGAAGAGGGTCAGGAATGCGAGACGCGGCATCTTCTTCCCTCCCATCGCGTACGCCGCCGGAAGCAAAGCCAGATAGGCCGGGCCCAATTGGACGCCGAAACCTTCGAATTTTTCCGGATGCATGGTCATGGTCCAGGGGACCGCGAGAAAGGACGCGATCGTCTTGGGCACGCCGATGTCGTCGTAATGAATCGTGGGGTCTCCGGCCCCGAAAACCGAATAAAAATAGGGATAAACCGGGTTCCCGAGCTGGACCCAGGAACGCAGATACCAATAGGCGGAAACGGCCGCCGCGCAGGAGAGGAAAAGAAGCATCCGCGCCGGAAAAGAGTCCCGCCCCCGGCCGGCACGGCATTCCCAGGCCAGAAAAAGCAGGTAACCGAGGATCGGGATCAGTCCCAGATATTTGATCCCGAGCAGCCATCCGGAAAAAATCCCGGCCAGAACGAGCCACTTTCCCTCTTTGGCTTCGGACCAGCGCAGCAAGGCGTAAAGCGAAAGGACCGTGAACGCCGCCTGCCCCCCTTCGACGTAAGTCGTTCCCAGCTGATTGATAAAACCGGGCGTGGTGAAGAAAATCAGCGCGGCGACAGACGCCGCCCTCCCGGCCTTCAGACGCCGCGCGGTGATCCACACGCCTCCCGCGGCCAGCAGCCCGGCCGCGAAATGGAAGAACTTGGCGAGGGCCATCCCCTGGGTCCCGAGGCCGAAGGTGTAGAGCATCTCCATGAAGAAAGGAAACAAGGAATTGAATTCATGAGGAATAAAAAAAATCCGGCCCGCTTTCAGGAATAGCTTCGGAAGATGAACGTGATAGCAGAGCGAATCGTTGGCTGTTTCCGGAGCGAGCAATCCGGCCGCCACCGCCACCGCGACCGCGCCGGCCGCCGCCAGGGCAAGCCTCGAGCCGGAAAATTTGACCCCGAATTCGGAACCGGCGCGCCGCAGGAGATTCCAATCGCCGCGGGGATCGCGGAAGATCAGGAGCCCGGGCAAAAGCAGGAGCCAGAGGAATCCCGGCTTCAAAAGCCCCGCCAGGCCGAGCGCAAGCACCGCCATGGAGAGACAACCCAAACCCGCCGCCGGAGCGAGGACCGCCAAATCGGGATCGGAAGAATCGAAACCGGCCCGGCTCAAAAGAAACCGGCCGGAGGAATAAGCGGCGTACAGGACCAGGACGCCGAGCAAGAGCCCCGCCAGGTTCATCATCCCCGGAGGAGCGGCCCCACTTTGTTGAGCCACAGCTGCGCGGCATACACCGCCAGAACGGAAATCATCCAGAGCAAAATCAGCCGATTTCTCATGCCGTCTTCGGGTTTAGAAAGGCCTGCCGGATGCGGCGCCGCGCGCTCCGGGCAGCCAGAAGGAAGGTGACGGCGGCCGCGACCATCAGCGCCGCCCAACCCAGGTTCCTGTATAAATCGGGCCGGTACTCGAATTCCACGCGGCAGGGCCCCTTCGGCACGCGCACCGCGCGGAAAATTCCGGCCGCTTTCTCGATCTCGGCCTCTTGGCCGTTCACGCGGACGGTCCATTTGGGATAAAACACGTCCGTGAGCACCAGCAGGCCATCCTCCGTGGCCGTGAATGAAATTTCCGCCTGGGTGGGGCCATAGAACCGCACCGGGACGTCTTGCCCCTTCAGGAGGTCGGTGAGGGTATCCGCGCGATTCATCCCGGCGAGAAAATGCGCCCGGCTGCGGATTTCTTTGTTTCGGTAGAGCGTCACGCCGCCTTCCTCCAGCACTTCCTCCAGCCCCGGGTGGTCGATTCTGTCCGGGGAAAAGAGGTATTTCACGTTGATCAACCCCAGGAGCGGGAGATCGTTCAAGATTTTTTCGAGATCGCTGAATCCGGCGGAAATGGAATCATTGACGTAACCCCAGCCTTGCAGGAAGGCCTTGTAATCCCGCATCACCAGGGGCGAATACGCGCCCGCGTGGTCGATGCCGTACAGCATGTTGGTGCTGGGAAAGAGAGGGAAACGCCGGTTTTCCTCGGGACGCCGGTAAACGTCCAGGACACGGAAGATCTGCGGGTCTTTCTTGAGGAAAGCCACCGCGGCGGGGGCCTTTTCCGACGGCGCGATGGTGTCGAAATTTTCGTAATTCCCTTTCACGCTGGTGAATCCGTAAAGAAAGAGGTCCGCCGCCAAAAAAACCGCGCACGCGAATTTGGGAATAGCGTGCGGACGCCGGTTCCGGATGAGCCAGGTAACGAAGGCAATCGCCGCGATCAATACGATCCATTCCCGGAACGTGTGCCGGTCGTTCAGCCCCACGGAAGATTCAACGTTGCCGTAGAACACGACCGCTTTTGACAGGTAATGGTCGAGAGAATGCGGGTGGCCTGCCTTGCCGTGGAAAGTCCTGACAACAAAATCCTGAAACCAGGGCAAAAACTGGGGCTTGAACCAGACCAAAAATGCCTGGAGCACCGAAGGAAGAAAGGCGGCCGCAACTCCCATCGCCGTGAAACACCGGTAGGCGCGCCCCACCGCGAAGCGGTGGCTGCTCTCTTCGGACTCGCGAGTAAAAAAAAAGCGGTCGAACCCGTAGGCCGCCAGGACCGAGCAGGAAAAAGAAACGAAGAAGAGGAACTTGATCGGCGTCCGGAATCCCTGAAAGCGGGTGATTTCGACCAGGGCCGTGTAGAGCGGGCTGAAACGGCCCAGGGCCAAAAGGAGGAACACGACGACCGCCGCCACGAAAAATTTTTCCATCCGCGCCTTCCTGGAAAAAAGGCTCAGCAGAAAAAAGAAAAGGCCCAGGAGCCCGAGATACCACTCGGATCCGATCAGGCCGTCCCAGGCCGGATAAAACAGGGTGACGGCGCCGAGCGGCGACATCGAACCCACGTAGGCCAGGCCCGCCGCCGCGTTCTCCCGCGAGGAAAAAAGACTGAGCTCGAAGGTCGCGAGGAGCTGGACCAGCGAAAAAAAGATGCCGCCCAGCCCGGCCAGCGTGAAAAGCGCGAGCGTCTTCGGCTTGGGATCCGAGCGCCAGACGTAGAGGAAATACAAGCAGGAGTAAAAAATCGAATAGATCGCGACCTGGAGATACCCGGCGAAAATCTGCACCGCGAACACCAGCGCCAAATAGAAAGCGTCGGCGAAGGACTTTCGTTCGGACAGCCGGTCGATCAGGATCAACGTGAGCGGGAGCCAGATCACCGTCTTCTGCGAGATCAGATTGTAATAAAAATACCCGCCCTGCGCCGAGCCGAATAAAAAAATCAGAGACCCAAAAAAGGCGCCCCAGCCGCTGACCTCGCGCCGCCGGAGGTAGAGGAAGAAAAACAGGGCCCCGAGAAAATATTGGAACAGGATCTGGTAATTGTAGGCAAACTTGAGAGGAAGGAAAAACAGGAAAAGGAAATTGAGCGGGTAGAAAGCGCCGATCTGCCCTTCCGCCAGGAGCGGGAAACCGCAATGGATTTGCGTCGTCCACCACGGAAGCCGGCAGCTGCGGATCGCGTCCTGATAAACCTTGGCCCAGGGGAATTGCTGCTCCCGGTGGTCGCCCCCGAGGAAGGCCTGGTCCAGCGTGGCCAGATCGAAAAAAACGGCGAAGATGCAGAGGAGGAGTACGGCGAGAAAGATCGCGTCGGAGAAACCCCGCTTCATTGAGCGGCGATGCGGGAAGCGGTCAGGTCCGGATGGCTGGTCCTCAGGATGTGCGAAGGCAGGGCCTTTCCGAACTGGCCCATCGAATGCTCATAGCGGACGGACGATCCCGCGGGATTGAACGGAATGCCCAGACGATCCCGGACGTCCCGCTCCACGAAATCCCGGAGCGCCACCAGCCGATCGGCGCTCAGGTGGTCGGTGAAAACGTACGATTTGTAACCTCCGTCCGGATTGCCCTTGTAATAATCGGCGACGACGTTGTAATCGACTTCGTAGCTGTACAGGCGGTCCCCCGTCTTCTCGTACGTGTAGGCCCAAACTCCCTCGCGCTGCGGGTCTTTGACGGCATAATCGTAATACGGAGTGCCGGGGTAAGTGGTGATGATGGTGACGTCGAAGTCGTCCGGCTTGACCTCGAGGAGCCAGTTCCGCGTCTCCAGGACCGTTTCTTCGGACTCGCCCGGATGCCCGATGGACATCAGGGCCTTCACCTTCAGGCCATGACGCTTGGCGATTTCCACGCAGCGGGTGTTTTGCTCGCGGTTGGCCTTCTTGTTGATGTTCGTGAGGATTCGCGGCGAACCGGATTCGAATCCCGTCAAGAGCCAGCGGAACCCCGCGCGGACCATCACCTCGGCCTGGCGGTCGTTGAACAACTCCGCCTTGACGAATCCGCGCAGGCGGAAATCCGTGCCGAGATCCTTCTGGAGTTTGACGATGCCTTCCATGAGCTCGACCATCTTGGGATTGACGTTCAATTCGTCGTCGTAAAACATGAACGCGGTCACCCCGTAGTCCTCGTACATCTTGCGCATCTCTCGGAGGATGCTCTCGGAGGAACGGGTCCTCACGCCGCGCAGCATGGGAGATTGCCTCCCGCCGCAGAATCCGCACTCGAAAGGGCACCCCAATTGCGCGATGATGCTCATCGCGGGCCGGCCTTCGATGGTGTAGTGATAGCTGGAAACGTCGACGAGATGGCGCGCCGGAAACGGCAACTCCTCCAAATCGGCGTTCAACAGGAAAAGGGGCGAACGTCGGTCGTTGGCGTCCACCAGCTTCGGCGGGTTGTCGCCGATGGCTTCAAAAATGGCCTCCTCCCCGTCCCCCGAAAGAAGCACGTCGAAAATCTCCTCCAGGTCCCGGAAGGCCTTGGTAGCGCGGCCCTCGACGCCGTCCTGTTTCTCTTTCTTGTAGGCCGTCTGCACCAAAGTGACGTGCGGGCCCCCGAGGATTACGCGGGAAAAGGGCAGCTCTGCCTTGATAACGCGGGCGATTTTATTGGCGGCAGGCATTTGCGGCGTCGTCGATGTCAATCCGAAGATCCGGGAAGAAGTGGCTTGGCAATGGTCACGAATGGCCTCCTCGTAGTTTTCGATCCCGGAAAGATCCAAAACCTCGAGAGGATAACCTTTCTGCTCTAGCACCGCGGCGACTTTGAGTATGCCGAGGGTCATGAACACGCGCTCATCCAGCAAAAACAGGGATGGAGGAATGATCAGACTGATCGTTGGAAGTTTTTTCATGATATCGTTACCCATGCAGGGATATGGAGTAATGGCGGAATCATATCACACTTAGTTAACGACTCGCAATTAAATAAAATCTACCCACTCCCCTTCTTAGATCGAACATCAAAATCAAGCCACTTCCTTCAAATGATACAACTGTTTCTCATATCAATAGTTAGAATACAATTCTGATATTTTAAACGCTGCTGCGGATGGGGCAGCGAAGAGACCTGCCTCGGCACGTTATGACGAAACGCTGCCCGGCGTCCACAAAGCGAAGAGTTAGAGCGAGGGCCTCCGTCCGTGCGCGGGCTACGCATCGAGCGTTTCTTGACAAATCCCGGCCCATTCACTAATCTTACGCCTATGTCACAAGGACCCTTCATCAGCTTCATCACGCCCGTTTTCAACGAGGAGCTGAACATTGCCAACTTCCTGCAAAACCTGTATTCCGTCCTCAACAGCCACCCCCATTGGAATTGGGAGCTCATCATCGTCGAGGACGGGAGTTCCGATAACACGCGGAACGTGATGCTGGAAGAGGTCAAGAAATATCCCAAGATCCAGCTCATCCTCCACGACAAGAACCAGGGCTACACCCGTTCCCTCAAGGACGGCATCGCGTGCGCCCGCGGGAAATACCTGATGTACATCGGCGCCGACGAAGAGTTCGATTCCTCGGAGCTTCCCCATTTCGTCGATGTCCTGCTGACGGGCCAGGCCGACGTCCTGCTGGGGGTCCGCTGGCAAAGGAACGCCTACCAGCTCTTCCGCTTCTTCCTCTCCGTCATTTACATTTTCCTGCTCAATTATCTTTTCAAGATCCGCGTGAACGACTACAACTGGTCGCAGGCCTGGTCCAAAGACCTTCTCGACCGAATCGAACTCCGCTCCCGCTCCCTTTTCGTGCTTCCGGAAATCATCATCAAGGCGCATGATCTCGGGCTGCGAGTGAAAGAGATTCCTTCGAACCATCGCGGGCGCCAGGCTGGAAAATCCTCCGTCAACATGAGGATCATGGGTCATGCCCTGCTCGAGGCCGTGACTTTCTGGAGATACCGCCGCTCGAAGGAATACCGGCCCGCCCTGGAGTCTCCGGCGCGCCGGCCGGAAGCGGCTTTTTCTAATTGAGCTTGTAGACTTCGATGATTTGCCCGTTGGCCTCGCGGGCAATAAGTTCCTGCCACAAGAAGGGGCCGCCGGTGAGCGGCTGGCGGTCGATCGGCCAGGCGCGCGCTTTGTTCCGGTAAGGGCTGAACCTCGCCAACAGCACGCCTTTTTGGGAAAGCTCCTCATAAAAAACCTTCTGAAAGCCCGGGTTCAACTTCGCCGTGAGCACGTATTGAATCCCGCGTTTTTTCAAACCCTCCACGTCGTACGGCACCGCCGGCCGGGCAAATAGAAAGTGCTCGCCTTCCGGTTCCGTCGACAGAAAGTGGAGACGGTAGCGCGAGCGTCCGTCCCGGGCGGCATTTTTGATCATCCATTCCAAACGCCTTGACCCGGCCTCCGAATGGCCGCCCCCACCGGCCAGCTCATGTTTTTTCTCCTCCAGCTGTTCAACCGTCGGGAGCAGACGCGGCATAAAAAAAGGAGCGTCGAGCGCCAGGGCCGCGCCGGCCGGAAGGACCTGCTCCAGCCTTTCACGCGCCAGCGCGCGGACGTCCTGCCGCGCGAAGATTTGATTGGAGAGGCAAACGTTCCACAGCGACGGAACGGCGATCAGAAACCCGATCAGGGCCGTCGAAACGTCGGAGAGCTTGACGCGCTTCGCCAGCGACACCAGCAGATCGGCCGCAAAAAAGCAGAGGAACGGAACCAGCGGGAGCACGTAACGGTCGTAATGCTGGCCCCGGAAAACGATCACAAAATAATACGCGACCACGAAGGCGGCCGCGGTCATGCGCCGGTCGTCCTGCGGCGTTCTCTTGATGCGCCACAAGGCGGTCCACACCGAAATCATCAGGCCGGAGACGGCCATCGCGAAAAGTCCGAATTCCAGTCCGCCGTTCAGCGAGTAGAGCAAGTGGTGGTCGAATCCCGTGAAACCCTGGGCCCGGGCCTGCTCCGCGATCTCCGACAGGAAAAAACGGCCGTCCAGCACGGCATAGGGATTGAGCAGTGAAAACACCAGCGCCGCCAGCAGCGCCGCCGCGTACGGTCCCGGGTCCCCGAGCTCCGAGCTCCGGCCCTTTTCCGCGCCTCCGCCGAATGCGGTGCGGAGAAAAAAAGCCGCCAGAAAAGGAACGAAGATAAAGACGCCGTTGTATTTGAGCGCGACGGCCGTCCCCGCCAGGGCGCCGAAGCCCAGACAAGAGCGCAAACGTCCCGTTTCCAAAAATCCCCAGATGGGATAGAAGCACGCGGTGAGGACCACGAGCAGCGGGATGTCCGCGTAAATGTAGTGGGAATCGCGCACGTGCAGGAACGCCGCGGCCAGGAAGAACGCCGCCAAAAGGCCGTGCGCCTTGGAAAAATGTTTCCGCAGCAGGCGGTAAAGGATCCACACGTTCGCCGTTCCGGCCAGCGCCCCGAGGACGGCCCGCCCGATCAGGTAAAACCAGGACGGGTCCCGGAAAAACAGGCCTTCAAATTCGGCGATGGAGCCGATTTTCCCCGCGGCGGAAGCCGCCAAATAAAAGAAGCCGTAGCACGCGGCCAGGAGATAACTGACGAGCGGAGGAATGTTGAAAAAGTGCGGGTTGAGATCGCCCGTTCCGTACGCGAGCGCGTGATGGACCACGACGGGCTCGTCGGCGTGAAACTGTTCCGGCAGTCCGAACCCGATCCCCCACAGGCGCAGTCCCAGCGCCAGAAGCAGGACGGCGAACAGAAGGACCGCCTCGGCCTTAGTGAACGGCTCGCTCTTTGGGTGCCCTTTTTTTTGTGCCATGGGTCAAATGGATCAGCCAGATCCTGAAAAGGTCTCCGATCATCAACAGCGGGTCACGCAGGATGCCCACCCGGCTGGCCGGAGAGTTCCGCCAGACGATGGGGACCTCCTTGACGCGATAGCCCATTTTCTGGGCCAGGTAAATGACTTCCGCGTCGAAGGAAAAACCGTCGATCCGCGTCAAACGGAACAGGTTGCGCGCGGCCTTGCGCGAGAAGAGCTTGAACCCGCATTGCGAGTCATGGATCTTCTTGAAAGTCAGCGCGCGAGCCAGCAGATTGAAGATCCTGCCCATCATTTCGCGCAGGAAGTTCTGATGCACCTGGACGTCGGATTCGGCGAGCGCCCGCGATCCGATGGCCACGTCGTAGCCTTCGGCCAGCGCGGCCATGAGCTTGTCGAGCTCCTCGATCGGCGTCGAGAGGTCCGCGTCCGTAAAAAGAGCGAATTCGCCCCGTGATTCGAGCATGCCCCGGCGCACGCTGTAGCCCTTGCCCCGGTTGCTTTCGTTCGGGAGGAAACGGTAGGCCAGGCCCGGCCGGGGCAGGAACTCCTGCGCCACCACCTCCGCGGTCCGGTCCGTGCTCCCGTCGTCCACCACGATGATCTCGCAATCGAGACGCCGCGCGACCGCGAACTCGCGCACCGATCGCAGGGTGCTGCCGATCCGCTTCTCTTCGTTGTAAGCGGGGATGACGATGGAAAATTTCATGGCGGCCTCCGGCCCTAATCCCGCCTCTGATAGGCCACGATGAGGTCCGCGATGAGTCCCAGCGCCCCGAGCATGATCGCGGTCATGAAGATGATGATGTCCGATTCCTGGAGGGTGGAAGTGTAGACCAGGCTCAACACGGACTTGACCACCGCGAACGCGAGAAGCGCGGCGGTGAGCGGGATGAAGACGCGCAAGGGCTTGAAATACATCACCATCCGGATCACCGTCTGAATGTAAGAGGCCGTGTCCTTCACCGGATGGAATTTGGACTTGCCGATCCGCTTGTGATAGGCCGTCGGGATGTATTTGACGTTGTACCCGTTGGCCAGGAAGGCGAGCGTCATGGTGGTGACGCAGGAAAAGCCGTCGGGCAGCACCCATAAATATTTCTTCATGATGTCTTTTTTGAAGGCCTTGAGGCCCGTGTTCAGGTCCGGGATGCGGGTGCTGGTCAGGTAACAGGCCAAGCGGCGGATGAACCATTTGGCGGGAGCCCGAAGCAGTTTCAACGTGCCCTGCTCGCTCGTCCGGGCGCCGTTCACCTGGTCGTATTCGGGAAAATGCTCGAGCAGTTTCGGGATGTCGTTGGCCTCATAAGAACCGTCGGCGTCGAGCATGACGATGATATCGCCGGCCGCTTCGAGAATCCCGGTGCGGCGCGAGGCGCCCGATCCGCCCTGCACTTTGCGCCGGACGACCCGGGCCTGCCGGGCCTCGGCGATCTCGGCCGTGCGGTCGCTCGAACGGTCGTCGACCACCAAAATCTCATAAGCGGCGGGATGCCCCTTCATGGCGCTGCGTACCGCGTCGATGACCGGACCGATCGCCTCCTCCTCGTTGAAAGCGGGAAGGACGATGCTCACGTCAATTTTCATTCCAGGTATTCCTCCAATATTCCAGGATGTCCAGAAGACTCTGATCGAGGGGAATTTGCGGTTTCCACCCGGTACGGCGCCTGAGTTTGGACGGGCTCAGCCGGACTGCCTGTATCTCATCTTTCGACATCAATGACGTTTTCTTCACAATCCGGACATTCCGCCCGACGCGGGAAAGAGCGAGCAGCCGGTCGAGCATTTCCTTCAAGGGGCGCGACCGGCCGCTGGAAACGTGATAGGCCTCCTCCCGCCGGCCCTTCTCCAGGATGAGCCGCAGCGCCCGGACCCCGTCCCGCACATCGACGTAATCGCGCCGGGCCTCGAGATTCCCGACGCCGATCACGGGCGGGAGCTTCCCCGCCTCGATCCCCGCGATTTGGTAGGCGAAATTGGAGATGGAAAAATTCTTGGACTGCCCCGGCCCCATGAAATTCGCCAGCCGCGCCACCAGGATTTCCAGGCCGTAGACCTTGGCGTAGGAGCGGGCCAGGAAATCAATCGCCATCTTGCTCACGCTGTAAGGGTCTTTGGGGAGAAAACAGGCCTCCTCGGTCAACGAAACGCCTTTCAAATGAGTGAGCCCGTAGGTCGTGCCCGAGGAAAAAATCAGGGCGCGGGCCCGGGAACGGCGTTCCCGGAGGACCTCCAGAAGATTGAGCCCGCCCAGGAGATTGATCTTCATCGTCTCGACGGGGCTCAGCCAGGCCTCCCGAACGGAACTTTGGGCGGCCAGAAAATAGATGCGGTCCGGCCGGCTGGCGCGGAGGGCGCGCTCGATATCGGCGCGCCGGCGGACGTCGCAGGACAGCGTCCTCACCCGCGGGTCCGAGCCTTTACCGGCCGCGGGCCTCTTCCTCACGGTGCCGTAAACCGTTTCGCCCCGGCCGGCCAAATGCGCGCCGAGGAAACGGCCCACCAGGCCGCTGGCCCCGATCAAAAGGCTGGCCTTATTTTTTGCCATTCCCGAGCCTTTTCAAATCCTCATCGACCATCATCGCGACCAATTCTTCAAAGCTGACCTTGGGCTTCCAGCCCAGGACCTTGCGGGCCTTGGAGAAGTCCGCGCACAACAGGTTCAATTCGGTGGGGCGCACGAGCCGGCGGTCCACGCGCACGTGTTTTTTCCAATCCAGCCCCACGTGCTTGAACGCCGCACGGGCGAAATCTTCGACGGAATGGGCGATCCCGGTGCCGATGACGTATTCGTCCGGCCGGCGCTGCTGGAGCATGAGCCACATGGCCTCCACGTAATCGCCCGCGAACCCCCAATCGCGTTTGGCCTTGAGGTTCCCGAGCGTGAGTTCCTTGGCCAAGCCCAGCTTGATCGCCGCCACCCCGCACGAGATGCGGCGGGTCACGAACTCTTTGCCGCGCCGCGGCGATTCGTGATTGAAGAGGATCCCCGAGCTGACGAACATCTTGTAGCCTTCCCGGTAGATGAGGCAGAGCCAGTGCCCGTAGGTCTTGGCCACTCCGTAGGGATTGCGAGGGCGCAGGGGGGTCTTCTCGTTTTGGGGCCAGCGTTCCGCGTGGCCGAACATTTCGCTGGAAGAGGCCTGGTAAAACCGGATCTTGGGATCGACGAAACGGATCGCCTCGAGAAGACGGCTCACCCCCAAAGCGGTGAATTCACCGGTCAGGACGGGCTGCTCGAACGAGGTCGGCACGAACGACTGGGCGGCCAGGTTATACACTTCGTGGGGCCGCACGTTCCGGATCAGGCGAAAAAGGCAATGCTCGTCCAAAAGGTCGCCCTGGACCAGCTCGATCCGGCCTTTGATGTGATCGATGCGCTCGAAATTTTCCGTGCTCGACCGCCGCACCATTCCGTAAACCTGATAGCCCTTCTGCAATAAAAGTTCCGCCAGGTAGGACCCGTCCTGCCCCGTGACACCCGTGATCAAGGCCTTTTTTTTCATTTCGCTCCGGCTCCGATACTTTTGAAATAATCGATGGTTTTGATGAGCCCGGCGCGGACATCGACCGCCGGTTCCCATCCCAGTTTGGTGCGCGCCCGGGTGATGTCCGGCTGGCGCACGCGCGGATCGTCCTGCGGCAGGTCCCGGAAATCGATGCGGCTCGGGGAACCTGTGAGCTCGATGATGAGCCGGGCCAATTCCAGGACCGTCATCTCGCGCGGGTTGCCGAGGTTGACCGGCTCGTTCAACTTCGAGAACAAAAGGGCGCGGATGCCGCGGACGAGATCGTCCACGTAAGTGAAACTCCGCGTCTGCGACCCCTGGCCGAACACCGTGATGGGTTCTCCCGCCAGCGCCTGGCTGATAAAATTCGGGATCGCCCGGCCGTCGTTCTGCCTCATCCGGGGCCCGTAAGTGTTGAAGATGCGCACGATTTTGACGTCCACGGCGTGGGTGCGGTGATACGCGAGGGCGATGGCCTCGGCAAAGCGCTTGGCCTCGTCGTAAACGCCCCGCGGCCCGATGGGGTTCACGTTGCCCCAGTAATCCTCGCGCTGCGGATGGACCAGCGGGTCTCCATAGACTTCGGAGGTGGAGGCCAGGAGGAACACGGCCTTTTTCGCCTTGGCGAGCCCCAGGGCGTTGTGCGTCCCGAGCGAGCCCACCTTGAGCGTCTGGATGGGATAGGCGTGGTAATCGGCCGGGCTGGCGGGAGAGGCGAAATGAAGCACGTAATCGACTTTCTCGCCGATTTCGATGGGTTTCGAGACGTCATGGCGCAGGAATGAGAAACGCTCGTTCTTGAGGAAGGGACGGAGGTTCTCCTCGGTCCCCGTCAGAAGATTGTCGACACAGAGGACGCGGTTCCCTTCCCGGAGAAAGAGGTCGCACAAATGGGACCCGATGAATCCGGCCCCTCCGGTGATGACGAGAGTCTTCATAGGCGTATTTTCTCCAGGACTTTGGCCTCTAG
>JACQVP010000029.1 GCA_016209715.1 Candidatus Omnitrophota bacterium | reverse complement strand
TTCATACATTTAATAAGAAATAAATTTTAACATACTAAACCATTATTTGCTATATAGATAGTATCAATATTGTGATGGTCTTCCGAAGAGAAGGCGCTACCTTAAGTTTTTTACTATTAGTGACTTACGATATTTGTCTTCCTCAGGCAGGGTATTTGCGCGGGGCTTTCGAACCGGGCTCCTTGGGAAAGAGCTCGGCAAAAATCTGATAATAACCGGACAACTTCGCGGACAGGCTGTGCCAGGACACGGAGGACTCTGTCATCTTGATCCTTTTCAAGGCGTAGAGGTCCTTCTGCATCATGTTTCTTCCCCGGTTTGTAGTCAGGGCTGCGGCATATCCGGCTTCTCTGGCCAATCGAGCGATATCCGTTCCGAATCCGCCCACCGGGTAACTCAAAAATCGCACCGGCCGGCCGGTCTCATGTTCCAGGATCCGCTTGGATTCCACAAATTCCTGCCGGACATCGTCAAGGGACAGGTCGGGCAAATACCGGTGCGTGACGGTATGACTCCCGATGGTGACAATCTCGTTGGACATCGAACGGATCTGGTCCCAGGTCAAGTAGCCGGCGCGGCCGACCCAATCCGTGATGATGAACAACGCGGCGGGAACTTTGAATCTGAGAAGAAAGGGATAAACCTTGGTGTAAAAAGCGTCGTCCCCGTCGTCGAACGTGATCACAACCGATTTCTCGGACAACGCGCGGCCCTCGCGCTTGGCGGCCAGGAATTCCTCCAGGCTGACGATGCGGTAGTTTTTGAGGAGGTGAAGGATCTGCCTGTGAAAAGACGACAGGGAAACGCTGAGGACGCTTTTCTCGTGTTCGCCGTCAATGAAGTGGTAGAGGAGGATGGGCGTGGGACGGTACTTTTCAGCCGCCCACAGGGCCAGGGCGCCGCCCGCAAAAACGGATGCAAGAGTCCAGAATGTCACCGCTCGCCCCTTCCCCTTCTCTCAGATCTTCTTTTTATTCGAAACCAGCGCTTGGAATTGGTCCGCCGGGACAGGCTTGCTGAACAGGAATCCCTGCACGATATCACATTTATTTTTTTTGAGAAAGTCCAATTGTTCCTGGGTTTCGACGCCTTCCGCGACGACCTGAAGGCTGAGGCTGTGGGCGAGAACGATCATGGCCGAGACGATCGCGGCGTCGGCCGGATCGGCGACCAGATCGCGGATGAACGAACGGTCGATCTTGAGCGCGCTGATGGGAAATTCCTTGAGGTAATTGAGCGAAGAATAGCCGGTGCCGAAATCGTCGATGGAGATCCTCACTCCCCGGTCCCGCAACTGCCGCAGAGTGGAGAGCGTGAAAGCCACGTTTTCCATGGCGATGCTTTCGGTGATTTCGAGCTCGAGCGATTCCGGGTTCAGGCCCGTGTCTTTAAGGACGCTTTCTATCATTTCCAGCAGATTCGCCTGCTGAAACTGCCGCGCCGAAAGGTTCACGGCCACGCTGAGCTGCGGCAGGCCGGCATCGGCCCATTCGCGCACCTTTTTGCAGGCGGTGCGCAGCACCCATTCGCCGATGGGAACGATGAGACCGCTTTCTTCGGCGATGGGAATAAACTCCACCGGGGACACGAGGCCGATATCGGGGTGCTCCCAGCGCAGCAAGGCTTCCATGCCGGTGATACGGCGGGTCTTGAGCTCCACGAAGGGCTGGTAATGCAGCCGGAACTCTTCCCTTCCCAGCGCCTTGCGCATGTTGTTTTCGAGCACCATCCGCCCGAAAGTTTCGACATGCATGGTGGGAGTGTAGAGTTGGTAATTGTTGCGGCCGCGCTGCTTGGCGCGGTCCATCGCCGTGTTGGCGTCCTTCAGGAGGGTTTCGACGTCGTCCCCGTCGGAGGGGTAAACGCTGATTCCGATGCTCACGGTGACGTGGATTTCATGGCCCTCCAGGCTGAACACCGGCCGGATGGCGTCCTGAATTTGCTGCGCCATTTGGAGCGCCTCCTCGACGTTCTTCAGTTCGGGCAGGATGATCATGAACTCGTCCCCGCCGACCCGGGCGACGAAATTGTTTTTACCGCAGATGTCCGAGAGGCGCTTGGCAACGGCCTGCAACAGACCGTCGCCGACGGTGTGCCCGAAGGCGTCGTTGATGTTTTTAAACCGGTCGAGACCCAAACTCAGCACACCGGCCATTTTTTTCTTGCGCCGGGCATGGGACAACGCCTGATTGAGCCGGTCATAGATCAAAAACCGGTTCGGGAGATCGGTGAGGGAATCGTAATAGGCCATGTGGACCAGCGCCTCTTCCGACCATTTGCGCTTGGTGATGTCTTCCTTGATGGCGAGGAAATGGGTCACCTTGCCCTCCGTGTTGCGGATCGGCGCGATCAGCGCCTGCTCCCAGTAATGCTCGCCGCTTTTTTTCCGGTTCCGAAACTCTCCGCGCCATTCCCGCCCGTCGAGAATCGTGTCCCACAATTGCTTGTACGTCTCGAGAGGGGTCTCGCCGGTCTTGAGAAAACTCGGCTTCTTGCCTTTCACCTCGTCCAGGGTGTAGCCGGTCACTTCGGTGAACTTGACGTTCACGTATTCGATACGCCCTTCGGTGTCGGTGATCATGATGCTGGCCGGGCTTTGCTCGACCGCGATCGAGAGCTTGATCAATTCTTCCTTGGAATGGACACGGTCCGTGATGTCGACCGCCATCCCGCCGACCATGATCCCGGCGCCGTTTTCCGCGTGGATCGGAAATTTGTTCACCAGCCAGTAATGCAGGCCGTCCTCTTGGGGGATCACCTCGACGGTTTCGAGCGCTTTCTTGTGCTCGATCACCCAGAGATCGTTTTTCCGGAACTGGTCCGCGGTTTCGGCGGGAAAGTGATCGTAATCCGTCTTCCCGATCATCTGGCTGGGGCTGAGGTGAAAATGCGTCTCGTAGGTGGGGTTCACGAACACATACGTGCCGTCCCAATTCTTGATCCAGGCGCACCCCGAAAGATTTTGCATGAACAGGCTGAAGCGCCTTTCGCTAATGCCCAGCGCGGCTTCCGCTTTCTTGCGTCCGGTGATGTCGGTCGCGACCCCCATCATCCCGCCCACCTTGCCCCCGCCGTTGTAAATCGGCGAGCACCAGGCCTCGAAACTGATCCCTGAAAATTCCAGTTGGGTCGTGAATATTTCGCCCGAAAGGGCGCGGCGGACTTGCTCCAGAAAGGGCGGATTGTCTTTGTAATATTCGTAGACCGACTTGCCGACCAACTCGCCCGAATGAATGCCCAGCGCCTGCAGCCCTTTGCCCTCGGCAAGCGTGAAGATCCCTTCCCGGTTGATGGCGAAGAGAATGATCGGCGCGCCGGTCACGACCGTGCCCAGGAATTCCTGGGTGCGATTGAGGGAAAGCTCGACCTGTTTGCGGCCGATGGCATAGCGCATGACGCGCACCAGCATTTTCGCGTCCGCGTCCCCTTTGACCAGATAGTCTTGGGCCCCTTCGCTCACCGCCTCCATGGCCAGCTGCTCGTCGCGCGTGCCGGTAAGAATGACGATGGGGATTTCACGGACTTCGTTGTAAAGCTTGCGGAAGGTTTCCAGCCGTACCGTACCGGGCAGGGACAAATCCAGGAGGATGACGTCGATTTTCTGCGCGGTCACGGCAAGAATCCCTTTTTCCAGGTTTTCGGCCGAAATCAGCTCGATCGAAGGATTTTGCTCGCCGCTCAGAATCTCGCGCAAATAATCCACGTCTTCGGGATCATCTTCGATCAAGAGGACCCGTATGACTTTGGTCTCCATGCCGCTCCCAATATTGTTAGAGACACCCCGACTAACCCTAAAACTTATAATAGTTTAAACCAGGATCGCGCCTTATGCAAAAAATTTAGCCGGAAGCGCCTGCCTGCCACTCCCGGGGGGAATAGGCCTTGATCGAAAGGGCATGGATTTCGGTCTTCATGAGGTCACCGAGCGCCGCGTAAACCGCCCGGTGCCGGTCCACGGCGGAAAGGCCTTCGAAGCGGGAAGAAATGACGGTGAGGGTGTAATGCCCGCCCCCCTCTTCCGCCCCGGCATGCCCGGCATGGAACGGGGTTTCGTCGACGAGGTCCAGGAAAGACGGCGACAACGCCTCGGAAAGACGGGCCCGCATTTTCTCCAGCGTCGGAATCAACGCGCCTCCCGCCATTTGATGGAGCAGCCCATCGAAGGGAACTGCCGGGAAGAGACCGGCCTCCCCTCGGCAAGGTCCGACACGGCCTGTCTCAATTCTTCCCGGGCCACTTTGCTTTCGTCTTTCCAGTTGTCATCAAACCGGCCGTGATAAACGAGGCGGGCGGAGGCATCGAAGAGATAAATGTCCGGCGTGCATTGGGCCTGAAAGGCCCGCGCCACGGCCTGAGTCTCGTCCACCAGATAGGGAAAAGGGATCTTCCATTCCCGGATCTTGGCCCGCATGTTAGGCGCGGAATCCTCCGGGTAATCCGGATGCAGGTTGGGGTTGATCGCAACCACGGTAACGCCGGCCGGGGCACTCCAAGCGCTGAGGCGGATCAGGCGCGGCCAGATGGCCTGAGCATACGGGCAATGATTGCAGGTAAACACGACGAGCAGGCCCTTTTTGCCGAACAGGTCGCGGCCGCGGTGCTTTTTCCCTTCAGGATCAGGCAGTTCGAATTCAGGCATGCCGCTCCCGAGCGTCACGGAAGCGGATTCTACGAGCGCCATGAGAGCACCTCCCCGTTTAGGTTACTATTTGTTCCAAAACCTGCCAAACTCGGCCAAATGAGTGAGCGTGGAAAAGTCTTCCATCCGGTCCAGGTACACCTTTCCCGCCAGGTGGTCGCACTCGTGCTGGATCACCCGGGCCTTGAATCCTTTCGCTTCGATGAGAAGGGGACGGCCCTGCCGGTCGAGCCCTTCGCAAACGAGCGACTCCGCGCGCGGCACCGCCCCGCGCAGATCGGGGATGCTGAGACAGCCTTCCCAGGAAACCTCTTTTTTCACGGATAGCGACGTCAACCGCGGATTGATCAGGACGGTGAGCGGAATGTCCGGCGCATCCGGATAACGCGGATTCTTCTTGGATTCAATGACCGCGATCTGTTTCGAAACGTGGATTTGATTGGCCGCGAGGCCGACTCCGGCGCATTCGCGCATGGTGAGGATCATGCCATCGATCAATTTTTGAATTTCGGGGGAAGCGAGTTCATCCGCGGTGACGGGCGCGGCGGGGTGGCGCAGAACGGGATGGCCCAAGCGGGCGATTTGCAGGATCCACATGGAGAAAAAAAGAGGGAGGGCTTGCGGCCCTCCCTCTCCGGATCCAACTTAAGAAAGGTGCTTCGACACCAGCTTGGTCATCTCAAACATATTGACCTGGGATTTCCCCCCAAACACGACCTTGAGCTTGGCATCGGCATTGATGTTGCGCTTGTTCTTTTGGTCCTGCAAATTGTTTTTCTTGATGTAGTCCCACAACTTCTTCATGACCTGCCCCCGGGCAAGAGGCTTGGAACCCACGACTTCCCCCAAAGCGCTGTCGGGCTGCAAGGGTTTCATGAGAGCCGGATTCGGTTTTCTTTTCGTCGTTGCCATTGTTTCTCCTTTTTTCATGTGCAGTTTTCGGTGTGGCGCCTGGAGGACGTCCAACCGGTACAAGGTAGACGCCGTACCGGCGTGAATTATACATCGGAGCGGCCGGAAACATCATACTTTTTTTGCGGCCTCAAATCGAATAATCCCGGGAGGCCGCGCCCTGCGTGAACACCCGCGCGTCGGTCGGCTGGATGAAGATCTCCTGGCCCTCCCGGAGTTGCAGGTCCTGGTAGCGCTTCTTCGTCAAATGCACGGCCAGCGATTGTCCGTCTTTCAGCAGGATGTCCACCTTGATGCCCCAGCCCAGAAAGGAGATGCGGCGGACCAGACCGGTCGGCACCTGTTCCCCGGAGGGTTTTGAAATCAAAATATCGGAGGGACGAATGAGGGCCTCCACCGCGGCGGATTCCCCGTGTTCCACATCGAACTCGAACTGTCCGATCTTGGCTTTCCCGGCCTCGATGCTCCCGCGCAGGATGTTCACCGGCCCGACGAAACCCGCCACAAACGAAGTCTTGGGGTGCTCGTAAATCTCCTGCGGCGTCCCGATCTGCTCGATCCTTCCCTGGTTGACCACCACGATCTTGTCGGAAATTTCCAGGGCTTCGTTCTGATCGTGGGTGACGAAGACGCTCGTGACGTGGAACTCGTCGTGAAGCTTCCGGATCCAGGTCCTCAGCTCTTCCCGGACTCTAGCGTCCAGGGCGCCGAAAGGTTCGTCGAGGAGCAGGACCTTGGGCCGGGGCGCCAGGGCCCGCGCCAAAGCCACGCGCTGCCGCTGTCCGCCCGACAGCTCGCTCGGATAATGATTGCCGTACCCCTGCAGTTGCACCAGTTTCAACAGCTCCTCGACCCGCTCTTTGACGGCCGCGCGGTCGTGTTTCTGGACCTCGAGACCGAACGCGATGTTCTGGGCCACGGTCATGTGCTTGAAAAGGGCGTAATGCTGAAAGACAAATCCCACGCCGCGCTTCTGGATGGGGATCATCGTGGCGTCCTCGCCGGTGAGAAAGATCTCGCCCTCGTCGGGGACGGTGAGGCCCGAAATCATGCGCAGGATGGTGCTCTTCCCCGACCCGCTGGGGCCCAAGAGGGCCACCAATTCTCCCTGCTGGACGTCAAAGCTCACGCGGTCAACCGCGATGAAATCCCCGAAGCGCTTGGTCAAATTTTTTACGACGATGGCCATGTGGGTTCCTCAGATGTAGTACATTTCCGCAGCGCGGCGGCGTTCGGCCAATTCCACGGACTGGACATAAAGATTCTCCAGCGTGTTTTCGCGCAAAACTCCGGCAATGGTCTGACTGAGCTGATCGTAGAAACGGTAAATCACTTCCTTGTCCGCCGCGGCGCGGGACGACTGCCGGATAGAAACCGGCCCCTCCACCACGGTCACGACTTCGCCTACCGTCACCTCGGCGGGCGTCCGGGAGAGCGCGTATCCCCCTTTTTGCCCCTTTTGACTGCTCACCAGGCCTCCTTTTTTCAAAGCCGCCATGATCTGCTCCAGGAATTTATAAGGTATTTTCTTCATTTCCGCCATCTTCTTTAACGTCAAACTGCCTGCCGGTTGGTCACGAGAGGCAGACGCCAATGCCAGAAGCGCTTGCAAAGCGTATTCAGTTTTTTTGCTAAAAAGCATATCCTATTATCCCTATGGAAATAATAGGAATTATCGCCCGGAGCCGGATTTTTGTCAAAACCAGAGTGAAAAAAATTTAAGAGAGGATTTTTTTGGAGCGCTGATGGAGCTCGGTGTCAAACTCATACACCAACGGAACTCCTGTTGGTATATTGAGTTCCAGAACTTGCGACTGCGTCAGTTGATCCAGTTCCATGACGATGGAGCGCAGGC
>JACQVP010000028.1 GCA_016209715.1 Candidatus Omnitrophota bacterium | reverse complement strand
CCGACGGGATGGGCGGCTCGCGGGACCCGAATCTGGACTTCTACAAAGACGTTTATTACCCGCAGGACGCCGCATTGGACGCGGCCGGCAAAAGTGAAACCGAAAAGGCGCGATACTTCTACGGGAAGGGAAGAGAATTCATTGCCTCAGCGCCACGAGAATTTGCGGCGCTCTATCTTCGGAAATTGGCACTTTTCGTGGATCCCCGGATGACGGCGGAGATCGGAGGGCGAAAGACGGTGATTTGGGAGCCCGGCTATCTGGCGGTGCTCGTGGGAGTGCTGGCCGCTTGGTTCAGATCCAAGTGGGGCGAAGCGGAGCGGCGAGCCGCTCTGGTTTTTGCCGGCATCATGCTCTATTTTTGGGCCATGCACGGTTTGACCGTCGCGACCGGAAGATTTCGTTTCCCGCTCGAGCCTCTTTTAATCATTTTGGCCTCCCGCGCCCTTCGGGTTGAAAGGTCCCGCTCATGAGTAAGCGTCTCGGCTGGGGGCTGGCGTTTTTGATTCTGGCCGGGCTCGCGCTGCGCCTGTGGCGCCTGCCTTACGGGCTTCCCCACATCATTTTTTCGGACGAGGGACATCATATTTATTGGGCCCTCAATATGGGGGGCGGCGATCTCAATCCGCACCAATTTGTCCACCCGACCCTTTTTTTCTATCTCTGTTTCGCGGCCGATTGTGCCTATACCCTGTGGGGGATGGCGACAGGCCTGTTTCAAAGGGCCGGAGACGCGTGGACCCTCTATCGGAACGATCCTACCGTTTTTTACCTCATCGGCCGGCTCTGGAGCGTGTTTTTTGGAACTCTGACGATCCCGCTTGTGTTCTGGACGGGGAGGATGCTTTTCAACACCGCGGCGGGTATGCTTGCGGCGGCCTTCCTCGCCTTTTCGCTGCTGCATGTCCAATATTCCCAGATTGCTTACCTGGACGTGCCGTTGACTTTTTTCGTCCTGCTGAGTTTATCGCTGGCCATTGCGGGAGTTGAACGGCGGAACAACCGGTTACTTCTATGCAGCGCTTTCTTCGGGGGACTTTCGGCCTCGATCAAGTACAATGGCCTCGCGGCGGCAATGTTCGCCCCGCTCGCGCTTCTGGTGCGATGCCTGTCCGGCACCTGGGAATACAGAGCCAAAAATTTCTTAGGACTCAGCTTTCTCTTCGGGGCGTGTTTTCTTTTGGCTTTTACGATTGGGACGCCCTATTGGCTGCTGGACTTTTCGGCTTTTAAAAGAGACGTCCTGGATGTCTTTACGACGTATAACGCCCACGGGATCGGACAAATCGGTTATGACGGCGGAAGTCATTGGAGGTATTACCTGAGCGGACCTCTCAGTTACGGGCTGAGCGTACCGGTCGAAATTGCCGCTTTGGGTGGGCTCGTACTGCTTCTATTGAAACGTGACTTAAAGGGTTGGTTCCTGGCCGCCTTTCCTCTCACTTATTTCGTCGTGATCGGCATGGCCGAAATCCGCGGCGTGCGCTATGCCATTCCGCTTCTTCCTTTTATGTGCCTGTTTGCCGCATGTTTCACGGATTGGGCAACCAGACGCTTGCTCGCCGTGGACAAAGCAGGATATGCAGCTGCCGCGGCCGGATTTCTGTTCCTCATTCCTTCGCTGGTCTCCAGCTTGCAATATGCCGCACTGAAATCCGTGCCTGACACGCGCGAAGCGGCGGCCGGATGGATAGAGGCGAATGTTCCCGCCCGGAGCGGCATACTCGTTTCGTCTTACATGTTTCTGCCGGATTATAATGGAAAATTCCGCGTTCAATTTTTGGACCCCACTCTTTTTGACACGCGCCTATTGCACCGTTCTTCGTTGAAAACATTGGCGGATTTCAAAAAGGAGGGGTTCGACTATCTGGTTCTGGATGAATGGCACGAGGGAATCGTTCTGGAGGGTTCGGATCAGCGTAAATATCAGGATCAATTTCGGAAATATGCCGCTTTGCGCCGTGATTTGGAGACGGCCGAACTCATGGAGACCTTTTCGCCGTATCGCGGCAAGAACGGCAAGTTTGACATGGAAAACATCGATTTCCCGTCGCGGGCGATCGGGAGTATGAAAAGCATGGGACCCAAGGTGCGGATCTATAAGCTGACGCCGGCATGAGCCACTCACAGACCCACTTTTTCAAGCTGTTGAATAATTCGAGCGCCGTCCTGGGCGGGGAGGTCTTCTCCCGCTTTGTGAGTTTCTTTTCCGGCATTTTAGTGGCGCGCGCTTTGGGCGGGGAGAATTACGGCCAATTTTCTTTCATTTACGTCTACCTTTCTTTTTTCGAAGTGTTCGTGCAATTCGGCGTGAATCCGATCCTGGTGCGCAAACTCGCCCAGGGTGGGGAAACGGGCCCCGCCTTGCTGGGCAACGCCATCTTGATGAGAGTCGCCCTCGTCGTTCTGGCCCTTCCGGTTGCTTTTTGGGGGGTGCATGCCCTGGGGTACCCGCTGTCGGTAAAGCAGGGTGTCCTGTTCGCCTATTTCCAGCTTTTCTTGACCGTTCGGCCCGTCTATGAGGCGGTCTTCAAAGCGCACCTGCAAATGATCTATCCGGCCATGTGGAGCGGGATCCGCGCTCTGGTGAACTTGGCGTTTGTTGCGGGAGTGGCCTTTTGGAGGCCCGGCGTCATCTGGTTCATAGCGGCTTATATGGCGAGCGGCGCAGCAGCACTGGCGGGCCTGGCCTGGCAGTCGCGTCGCCTCACGCGGGTCGATTTTCGCTTCGACCGGGAGGTCATGATTTCTCTCGCGCGCGAGTCGGCTCCGCTTGTTTTGTCGGCCTATCTCACGATCCTTTATTACCGAGTTAACGTTTTCATGCTTTCGTTCATGAAAGGTTTCCTGGACGTGGGATATTACAGCGCGGCGACCCGGGTGACGGAAGCCCTCATGGCTGTTTCCGGAGCCCTTTTGGCATCCTATTATCCCCTGCTTTCCAAAGCCTTCCATCAAGACCGTTTGCTTTTTGAGCATCACGTGCGGGGAGGGATCCGGGTCTTCCTTCTCACCGGGTTGCCCGTCGCGATCGGGGGTTCTATCGCAGGCCGCGAATTGATCGAGCTTTTTTTCGGCGCGGAATTCGCTCCGGCCGGCCTGGCACTTTCTATCCTCTGTTGGCACGTGTGTTTTGCTTACGTAGCCGGCCTGCTCGCGAACCTTCTCATCAGCTGCGGCCGGCAGATGACCGACATGTGGATTTCCTTTTTTCTGGCCGCGGCCAATATCGGCATGAACGCGCTTTTGATCCCCCGGTTCAGCTTCAACGGGGCCGCTTTGGCGACGGTGGTCACCGAAGTGATCGGGTTGGTTCTTTACATGGTCTATGCCGCGCGGAGCCCCTTGATCCGGTTGCCGGTCCCCTGGAAGGACGCCTTTCTGGCTCTCAAGCTCAACCTTGTTTTCGCCGTGCTGGTGTTTGCCGCGTCTAAAATTCTCGCAGGCCGGGTGTTGATCCTGGTGGCGCTGTCGTCGGTCTTGTACGGGGTCCTGCTGTGGGCCTGGAAGATCGTCTCCGCGGCCGATTTGAAAAACTATTTCACGTATACGTTTTCGAAAGGAGCGGGGCTCGAGCCATGATTTCCCGCGCGCCGAAAGTGCTGGTAGGGACGCTGACTTGGAACCAGAAGAAGGACACCCTGGAATGCCTGGATTCGGTGAGCAAACTGGACTATCCGAATTACGAAGTGGCGGTCGTCGACAACGGTTCCTCAGACGGAACCGCGGAGGCCGTCCGGCGGGCTTATCCGGAAGTCAAGATCGTGCGGCATTCGGAAAACCTGGGATGCGCCGAGGGAGTAAACGGTGAAATCCGGGCGGCCTTTTTTGCGCGCGCCGACTACTTGTTTATCATCGCCAACGACGCCACGGCGGCGCCTGACTGCCTGACGGAGCTCGTTCGAGTCGCCGAGAGCGATCCCGCGATCGGAGTGGTTTTTCCCAAGGTCTATCGGTTCGATGAACCGGAAAAGGTGTGGTTCGCCAAGGGAGCGCGCGTCCGGGACATCGATTGGTTTCGGGGCCAGTTCAAAGGTTTCATCCAGAACGTTGCTGACGATGCGAGTCTGGACGTGGAATGCGACACCGAACTGTATCCGGGGGGGTTCTGCCTGGTGCGGATGCAGGCGGTCAAACGCGCCGGATTTCTCGAACCGGGCTACTTCATTTATTACGACGACGCGGACTGGCTGATGCGCATTCACCGGGCCGGTTTCAAGGGCCGTTACGCGCCGCGGGCCAAGGCCTGGCACAAACCGTCGTCCTCCATCGGTCTCGAGACCCCAGGATTTTATTATTACCGCACCCGGAACCGTCTGATGTTCTTCGAGCGGTTCTCGGACCCGCTGATCTTCGCGGTCTTTTTTCTCTACTTCCTTTATGAATTTTTTCTGCGCACCGTCCCGGGTTTTTACCGGACCGGGAAGCCGGCGCTGGCGCAAGCCTGTCTCTGGGGGTTTTTCGATTACCTGAGGAAGAAGACCGGGATGCGGACTTTCCAGAAGTCACCCCAGGGGCCCGAGGAGAACGATGTGAACACGCAGCCAGGGGGCGGCCGGGGGGCCGACCTGGTGGTGAACGTGCAATGGAACATCGGCGATGAAATCATGATGATCCCGGCGTATGAGGCCCTTAAAAGGAAATTTCCGCAAGCCCGCCTGCAAGCCCTGGTGCGCTATCCGGAACTCTTGCAGAACAATCCATTTGTCGACCAGGTCAACGGTCCGGCCGGCAAGGCGGGCAGGCGGATCGACCTACACCGGGAAGAGAGGGGAACGCCGAGAATGGAGACGGCCCGGCGCGCGTCCGGGTGCGCCGATTGGGGCCGCCCCAAAATTTATCTCGCCCCCGAAGAGGTCGCCGAGGCGCGGCGCAAATGGGACCTCGGTGGCGAAGACTGTTTGATCGCGCTCAGCGGTTCGGCCAAATGGATCTCCAGAAAATGGGAAAAGAGCAATTGGGAGGCGCTGACCGATCACTTCAAACGGCATTATCGGGCGAAGCTCTTGATCCTGGGGAAGGATGACGAACCGGTCGCCGGAGCGATCGACCTCGTGGGAAAGACCTCGTTGCGCGAAACCGCCGCCATTCTGAGCCTGTGCCGTTTGTTCGTCGGCACCGACTCCGGCCCGGTGCATTTGGCCCTGGCCGTCGGGACTCCCGCCGTGGCGCTTTACGGTCCTCTCGATCCGTCTTATCTCGTTGAAGCCAGGCCGGGATTCTATCCTGTGTGGACCGATTTGGAATGCCGGGGCTGCTGGTCCTACGGGCGCATGCCTTATCCGGACCATTGCCCTAAAATAGATGCCGATTGCCTGCGTTCGATTTCCGTGGAGAGGGTCCGGGAGGTGTGCGATAAAGTCCTCAATGAGGAGGCCGTGCTGAATGGGTAAGATTTTACGCTTTTTCGTGAAATACGGAGCAGCGCTGATCGCGTCGGTTTATTTGTTCACGATCGGTTTTTTTAAATCCAGGAACCGGGACTTGATTTCGGCCATCGCCGCGCATTTCGGTTTCGGGAAAACAAGAATGAATAAACAGCCCCAGACTCTGCCGCAGGTCACGGCCCAGGAGCTCATTCCGGAATCCCCCGCCGTGCGTTTGAAAGAACCTTCCTGGGCTGACGGCAATGTGTCTCTGCAAGAATTGATCGTCATCAATCAACTGGTACGCAAACACCGTCCCAATTGCGTTTTCGAAATGGGGACCTTTGACGGACGGACGACGCTGAACATGGCCCTGAATCTGGAAGAAGGCGGCAGGATTTTCACGCTGGATCTGCCAAGCGAGGAAATCTCTAAGGTATCGCTTCCCATCGACTCCGGGGACAGCAAACACATACTGAAGCCAGAGTCGGGAGCGCGCTTCAAAGGCCGGGTGGAAGGCAGCCAAATCACCCAATTATTTGGCGACACGGCGCGGTTCGACTTTTCGCCTTATGAAGGCCGCGTCGATTTCGTTTTCATCGATGCTGCTCACTCCCTCGAATACGTCTTGAATGATTCCCGGATCGCTTTGAAGCTTCTCAAGGGAGGAAAGGGAGTGATCCTTTGGCATGATTATGGGACTTTTGACGGCGTGACTGAGGCCTTGAACCGGCTGAGCACCGAACCGGGTCCATTCCGCGGGGTTCGACGTATCCGGGAGACCAGTCTGGCCTACCTGTCGCTGGATTGACAAATTCAGCAACTCCTTTTATGG
>JACQVP010000003.1 GCA_016209715.1 Candidatus Omnitrophota bacterium | reverse complement strand
CGCTTGTGATGGTCGTTCTTTTAGGGACGGGTCAGTTTGCCATTTCGGTACAATGGGCGTGGGCCACTCAAAAGAAAATCCTGGCCGAAAACACCTACCCGCTCAAAGCCGGTCCGCTCGCAGGCTGGAGGAGTGAGCCCGAGTGGGGCGGACCTATGGACTTTTTTTTAGACAAGATCAACCGTTTCGTCCCGCCCAACGACAAAGTGCTCATGCTCGACAAAATGCAAATCATTTACCCTCTGACCAGGCGGGAAAGCTTCAAGGGTGTCGTTTTCCATTTTTTTATCGATGCGGTGCAGCGTTCGGCGGCTCTTCGGAAACTGAATCACGAAGCCATCGTTAGGCATCCGCCGGACTGGATTCTCACCGGTTATAAAATGTCGGGATTGATGCAGGCGCCTGGCGAGCCCGGCCACGGGCTTTCCGTCTCTCTTCCTTATGATACCCTGGTCCATCTCTTGAAGCTGGAAGATTTTATTTCCGCGAATTATCAGCTCGTCGAGGCCGTGGGCGGCTACGCCATACTTCGAAAGAAACCAGCGGCTAAGTAATTCCTAAGCCATGCCGGGATTTGCAGATTTCCAAACCGGCGGGCATACTTCTCGATAAGCCTTATGCAAGTAGAGAAGAAGCTCGAAGAGTCGAAGATCCTGATCATCGACGATGATCTGGCGCTGGGAATGACTTTGGAGGAAATCCTCCGGGAAAACGATTATCACCGGGTCCGCTACATTTCCGACTCTCGGGAAGCGGAAAAGGTCTTTGTCGAGTTCCATCCCGACCTGGTCATGCTGGACATCCACATGCCGCACCTCGATGGCTTCGCGGTGATCGAGAGGCTCAAGAATTTGAACGGGCGGAGTTTCGTCCCCGTCCTCATGATGACGGCGGAGGCCGACGAAGACGCCTGCGTCAAGGCCTTGAGCATCGGCGCGACCGACTTCCTGAGCAAACCGGTCCGCGTCACCGAAGTCCTGGCCCGGATCCGCAATCTTCTGCGCGTCCGCCATCTCCAGGCCGACCTGGAGTCCAAGAACGATTTCCTGGAGGACAAGGTCAAAGATCGCACCGGACAATTGAGGCACTCTATCCTCGAATTGGACCGCATGCACGCCGAGGTCAAGCAGGCCTATATCGAAACCATCTACCGCCTGACCCGCGCCACCGAGTACAAGGACGGAGAAACGGCCGAGCACGTCAAGCGGCTGAGTTTTTACGCCGCCGAAATCGGCCGGGCGCTGGGGATGAGCGAAACCGACGTGGAGCTGCTTCTCTACGCCAGTCCCATGCACGACATCGGGAAGATCGGGATCCCCGACAACATTTTGTTCAAAAAGGAAAAGCTGACTCCCGAAGAGTGGGAGGTCATGAAAACGCACCCCCTGATCGGCTATGAAATCCTGAAGGATTCCAACGCGCCCGTCCTGAAAATGGGATCGATCATCGCGCTTTACCATCACGAGCGCTGGGACGGGTCCGGCTATCCGCAGGGACTCAAGGGCGCGGCCATTCCCATTGAAGCGCGCATCCTCAGCCTGGTGGATGTCTACGACGCCCTGCGGAGCAAGCGGCATTACAAGGATTCCTTCGACCATGACACCGCCTGCCGGATCATGCTGGAAGGGGACGGACGCGTCAAACCCGACCATTTCGATCCGCACCTGCTCGAGATATTCCGCAGCATTTCCGGCCAATTGGCCAAGATCTACGACGACAACCGCAGCTGAAACCCGCTTTTCGATGGCCCCTCGTGCTTTGGCGATAAAAGCCGTATATTCTTAGCGGATTTCCGGCATATAATAAAAGATGAAAGGAGCGTCTTCATGAAAACAAAATGGATTGCGCTGGCGGTGGTTCTGACGGTCTCGGCCGCCGTTCCGGCATTGAAGGCCGAATGGGACTATTACGATTCGGACACGGTGGAAACCGCCCAATCGGCGGCGGAGGCCCAGAAGGCCCAGGATTCCAATCCGGCCTCGACCGCGCCGGTTTCCGCGCCCGGCGTGCCGCAGGCCGGGCTGCCCGCTCTGCCGGCGCAAACGACGGTCACCGACGTGAACAATCTTCCCGGCACGGCGCCGGTTCCCTCGCGGGGGGCGCTCCGTCCTGACGTGGGCCGGCACAGCTGTGAAAGCGCGGGTTACGGTCCGGATGAAAAGGACGCCCGGGGCAACACGGTTCCCCCGGAGTTGCAGTGCGCCGGATCGGTCGGGGAATGGCACCAGACCTGCGGTCCGACGTCCGATGGAGGTGACCGCCGCTGCGTGCCCGATTACGTTCTGCTCGGGATCGAACCTCAAATTTCCGGCGATTGCGTTTGCTCGCCGGCTGCCGAATGATCGAGGCCTGAGTCTATGACGATCTCTCTGCGCAAACCCACGCCCAAGGCCTTTTTGGTGATCCTCGAGAGCCACCGGGAGTCGAAGGCCTTTCTCGACGAGAGCCTGGCGGAAATGAAGGAGCTGGTGTTCTCGGCCGGGCGCACCTGCGTGGGCGAACTCCTGGCCCATGTTCCGCACCCCAGCGCCAGCCATTTCGTGCGCGAAGGCAAATTGACGGAGCTCAGCGACCGGGCCCGGAAAGCGGCGGCGAACGTGTTGATCTTCAACGTCGATCTGACGCCGGTGCAGACGCGCAACATCGAGGCCTTCACCAAGATTCGTGTGATGGACCGCACCGAACTCATTCTCGACATTTTCGGCAAGCGGGCCCAGTCGAGCGAAGGCAAGCTGCAGGTGGAACTGGCCCGGCTCAATTATTTGCTGCCGCGGCTGGTCGGACTGGGCACCGTGCTTTCGCGGCTGGGCGGAGGCATCGGCACGCGCGGCCCCGGCGAGCCCGAACTCGAATGGGACCGGCGCAAGATCCGCCGCCGCATCGAACAGGTCAAGGTGGAACTCGAGCGGGTCAAAAAACACCGCCGCCTGCTGCGCGAGGGACGGAAGAAGAAAAATTTCATCACCGCCGCCATCGTCGGCTACACCAACGCCGGCAAATCCACCCTGCTCAACG
Source organism: Candidatus Omnitrophota bacterium (assembly GCA_016209715.1). Taxonomy (GTDB): domain Bacteria; phylum Omnitrophota; class Omnitrophia; order Omnitrophales; family Omnitrophaceae; genus JACQVP01. Next base: position 16,095 of record JACQVP010000003.1, on the reverse strand, counting down.
CCCTCACCGGCACGCGCGCCTATGTCGCGGATAAAATGTTCGCGACGCTCGATCCCAAAACGCGCCTTCAAACCTTGAACGGTCAGAAAAACCTCCTTTTCGTCGACACGGTGGGTTTTCTGCGGGATCTTCCGCACGGGTTGATCGAGGCCTTTCACGCCACCTTGGAGGAAGTCGCGGAGGCGGACGTCCTGATCCATGTCCTGGATGTCTCGGGGCCACGCGCCGGGGAGTGCAAGCGGGCGGTCGAAAAGGTCCTTCAGGAAATTCAGGCTTCCGCCAAGCCCGCCGTTCTGGCGCTGAACAAAACGGATGTCATGAGCGAGGAGGAAAAGGCGCGCGCGGCCGCGAATTGGCCGGAAGGAGTCCTGATTTCCGCCCAAAAGGGCCAGGGCCTCGAAGCGCTCATGAAACGGATTGCCGCGGTGCTTCAATCCGCCGGAGTGACCGAGTGACGCTTTGGCAGGCCGTGTTGCTGGGGGTGGTGGAGGGGATTACCGAATTTTTGCCCATTTCCTCGACCGGGCATCTGATCTTGACCGCCCGCCTGATCCGCCTGCCGGCCACGGAATTTCTCAAGAGTTTCGAGATCGCCATTCAGCTCGGGGCCATGCTGTCGGTGGTGGTCGTCTACGCGCGCCGGCTGGCGGCCGAGCCGAAGGTGTGGGCCCGTATTTTCGCGGCTTTCATTCCGACCGCGGTCGTGGGCCTCGTTCTCTACAAATTCATCAAGCGTTATCTGATGGCGAGCGAGGCCACGGTGTTATGGGCCCTGGTCATCGGCGGAATCATCCTGATCGTCTTCGAGCGTTATCACCGCGAAAATCCCGCCGGAGAAGAGAACTTGTCGGCCCTTTCGTTCCGGGACTGCTTCCTCATCGGCCTCTTCCAGTCGCTGGCGGTGATCCCCGGCGTTTCGCGGTCCGCGGCGACGATTATCGGAGGGCTGGCGCTGGGGCTCCGGAGGAAAACGGTGGTCGAGTTTTCGTTCCTGCTGGCCGTTCCGACGCTGGCGGCCGCGACGGGCCTTGATCTTTTGAAAAGCGGCGCCTCTTTTACCGCCGGCGAATTCGGCTTGCTGGCGGTTGGATTTCTGGTTTCGCTCGCGGTGGCGCTCCTGAGTATCCGCTTTCTACTGCACTTCATCAAAAACCACAATTTCACCGTGTTTGGGTGGTACCGCATCGTTTTGGGAGTCCTCTTTTGGCTGATTTGAGACCCGCCGCGCTTGCCGTCCTGCTTTTGCTTTTGGTCCCGTCCTCCGGAGCGGCGGATGAGCGCGTCGAGGCGCCCCCATTTCAGACGACAGCCCGGCTTGAATTCGCCGGCGATGAGGCGCTGCGGGAGGAAACTCTCGGGGCCTTTCGGGAGGCCCTGGCCGCCCTCGGAGACGTCCTATTGGTCGAGAGAGAGGCGAATTGGGATTTCCGGGTCACGGCCGTCCCGGCCGGGCCGAACGGTGAGGTCACCCTTTCCGCCGTCCTCCTCCTGCCTTTCCGCAAAGAATTCCTGCGGCCCTGGATGGGGCGGTTGGATCCGGACCGCGAACAGGCGCTGGAGGAAACGCTCGGCGAACTTTACCGTTATCACGGGCAATGGCTCAAGACGGTGCCTCGTTCCGAACTGGCCGGCTTCGCGCGCGCCACCGCCGCCGACTTCGAGAGCCGGTTTCTCAAGAAACACCGTGAGTTTTACGCCAAGATGCTGGAAGCAGGGAAGGCCGTCCAGGCCGGGAAGTGGAATCAGCCGGCGGGGCCTTCGGAGGAGGGCTGATTGGTCTTGGCCTGCGCCTCCGATTCGCGGCGGGAGACGATGCGGACCACGGCCAGCAGGCTTCCCCCGACGATGAGGACAAGCAGATAATGGAGATTGTTGAGTCCCGTGATGGCCTTGATGTTGAGCATGTGGGACCGGGGGACGAGCAGGTTCTGCAGCAGGAAGGCCAGCAGCCCGAGGTTGAAAAGGATCGTGCCGGAAACCGTCGCATAATAAAGCCAATGCGTGGGACCGTATCGCGCCAGTACTCTTTCCGCGATCACCACGAACCCGACCGACAGTCCTACCGTGAGCAGCAGGCCCGTGATTGCCATCCACAGGGGGTGCCCGCCGGGCCCGAAAAGGGAAAAGAAAAGAAAGCAGACGAACCAACCCATGGAGCTGATCACGGCTCCTATGAAACCGAGCAATCGCCAGAACATAAGGTATATTTGAAGTATATACGCGGGACAAGGACTTACAAGAGGATGAGAAAGAATGAAAGAGTGGGGCGCCCGTAAATTTTGCTGGGCTTTGGCGGCGGCGGGAGGGATCGCAGTTTTTGCGGGGCGTTCGCTCGCCGGATTGACCACCGAGATCAGCCTGAGTGACGAACGGCAGAAGGAACACGGGTGTTCGGTGGCGCAGCGCTTGGGCGCGGGGGAGATTGAAAGCGGTTCGCTCAGCGCGGAAGACCGGCTGGACCTCGCCTATCTCAAGCAGAACGACCGGGCCGAATACGACCGTTGTTACGATTCTGGTTCCGCGACCCGCCGCGAACCGAGGCGCCGGGAACGTGCCTCTTCCGCGCCCTCATCCGATCTTCCGTACTCCGCAAAGGTAGTGCAAGTCGATGACGGCAACACGCTCCTTCTTTCCACGGGCCAGCGGGTGGACCTGATCGGGGTGCGCGTGCCTGCCGGGGAACAGGCCGGCCAAGCCGCCAATTTTCTCCGGAAGCTGGCGACGAACCGGGAAGTCCGCATCCAATATGACCAGGAGAAAAAGGACCGCTTCGGCCGCCTGCAGGCGTACGTCTTTATGGAAAACGGTTCCGGCGAGGAGCCGGTCTTTCTCAACCGGGCCGTCATCGAGTCCGGTTTCGCCGAAGCCTTGATCACCCCTCCCAACAAGATGTACGAGAGAAGGCTGCTGGGACTCGCGGAGGAGCGGTGGGTGGAAGAGGATCCGTTTGATGAGGTCCGAAAGAGGGCCGAGGCCCAGATCTACAACGCTTGGGGAATGCTCCTGGTCTCGGGCGTGATCATGATCGTTTTCATGATCGTCCGCCAGCGCCTTCGCGGCAAATAATCAAAAAACCGCTTTTTCTTCCAGCAATTTCATCAGCCCCGACCTGAGGTCCGAGCTTTCCACGTAGGACACCACCGGAACGCCTTTGAATTCCTGGACCACGTCGATTTCCAGCGCCTGCAGGCAGAAGATCACGAAGAGCGTGCGGTTCAGGTGCGGCACGGCCTGAACAGAATTGAAGATCTGGCGCGTGTTGAAGACTTCCGGGTTTTCCCAGTATTGACAGAGGATCGCGTCGAAGACGTCCGATTTTGCGGTTTGAACGGCGTAGGTGTCGTAGATTTCGGTCAGGACCGAGGCGCCGCGTTCCTCCAGGAATTCTTTGATTTTCTTGACCATGTAGGAGTGTTTTCCGGCCACCAGGAATTTTTTCCCGCCCCCGGTCCGCGGCGCGGCGCCGGGCTGATTCGCCGGAGGCGGGGCGGCGGTCTGCCGCGCGCTCAGGACCTCTTCGACCTTGGAAAGCAAGTGCTGGGGATCGAAAGGCTTGCCGATGAACGCGGCGATGTTCCAGGGATCGAAGAAGTGCTTCATGTCCGGCCGCGCGGACATGACGATCACGGGGATTTTGCCCCAGACCTCGGCATCGGCCTTCAGTTTCTGAAACAGCTCGTAGCCCGTCATCATCGGCATCAACACGTCGAGGATGACCAAATCGGGCTTTTCCCGGCGGATGCGGTCGTAGGCCTCGAGGCCGTTGTGCGCCAGAACGACGTCGTATTGGGAAGCCATCAGGCGGTTCTTCAAAAGCGCGCACAATCCCGGTTCGTCGTCCACGACCAGAATCTTCTTGGGCATGTCAGAGCGTGGTTTGGTATTTCGAGGCGAGTATTTGCGCTACCTTTTCCTTGAGGTCCGAACTTTCCATGTAGATGATCACCGGCACCGCCTTGAAGTTCTGGGCCGCCTCGACGGCCAGGGCCTGCGGGCAGAGGAGGACGAAGCGGCAGCTTTTGGTCTCCGGTGTCTGCTTCAGCGTTTCATAGACTTTGAAGGCGTCGAAAATATCCCGGTCTTCCCAGAGCTGGCACAGAACCCAATCGGGTTTTTCCGCGCGCGCGGTCTCGAGGGCCGCCTTTTCCTCCCAGTCGGTCAGCACTTGGTAGCGCAGGCTTTGGAGATGCTCTTTTAGTTTGTTGAGGATGAATTCCTGATTGCCCGCGACGAGCACGCGTTTGCCTCCCGGCGCTTTGGAGGGGCTCGACCGTTCCGGTTCCCTGGAGGCGGCGGGCGCTTTGCCCCGAGCGAGCACGCGCTCGATTTTACTCAGGAGTTCCGCCGGATCGAAGGGCTTGGTGAGAAATTCCTCGACGTCGGCTTTGTCGAAGAAGACCGTCATGTCCGCCCGTCCGCTGATGAGGATGAAATGCGGTTTCTTTTTCAGGCCCGGTTCGGCCTTGAGTCTCTTGAGCAGATCGTACCCGGGCATGCCGGGCAGGAGGATGTCGAGGATGCAGAGATCGGGCGATTCCCGGCGGGCCGTTTTAAGGGCGTCCGTGCCGGTGTGGGCGACGTAGGTTGTGTAGCCGGAGTGGTTCAGGCGGGTGGCCAGGAGCGTGCAGAGGTTTGTGTCATCGTCCACGATCAGAATTTTCGGAGATTCGCGCGAAATCATTTCAGGCGCACCGCTCCATCTCTTCGGTCATGAGAAAAGCCAGCAGCGACAGGCCGTCCCGCATGGCCCCGGCGCGGATCATGGAGCGGATCTCGCCGCGGTCCGCCCAGCGGACGTCGGAGACTTCGTTGGGATCGGGCTCTCCGGTCTTTTCACCGGCCCGGCCGTGAAAGATGTGAAAAATCTTGTTGGAAATCCCGTTGACCGGATGATAGGAATAGATTTCCCGCAAATCCGAAGATTGATAGCCGCTCTCCTCCAGGACCTCCCGCCGGATGGCCGCTTCCGCCGTTTCGCCCTTTTCCACGCGGCCGGCCGGAAACTCCCATTGAAACGAATTGGTCGGATAGCGGTAAACCCGGACCATCAGGACTTTTCCCTGCGCGTTTTCAACCATGGCCACGGCCGCGGCCTGGTCGAATTCCAGCAGGTGATAGTCCTCCACGATGTGTCCGTTGGGGAATTTGACGCGGTCCCGGTAAAGCCGAACCCAGTGACTCTCGTAAATCACGGTTCTGGCCAGGCGTTCGCAAGAGGCGGAATTGCTGAGAAAATCGGCCATTTGTGGCAAATCATACCATAAAAAGATCTTTGGAGTGATATTAAAAAGCTCATCTTATGTTACAATACCGGCTTTCAAGAAAGGACAGACATGAAAGAATCTTTGTCGGCGATTTATCGTTGTCTCCAATGCGCCCAATCCCGGTGGGAGATTGTCGCGGTCGAAAAGGATTCCCGCGAAATCCGCCGGGGCGAACTCCGCTGCCGGAATTGCCGCCGGGTCTATCCGGTCCGCGACGGCATTCTCAACGCGCTCCCCGAGCAATTGCCCGAAGAAGTCCGCCATGAGAAAGAGCACGCCGAAAGTCTCGGCTATGTCGTGACCGAGACGGGCGAAAAGCACGCCATCAACCGCGAGAACATCCGCCGTTTCAAGCATTTATTCTTATCCTTGCCCGAAGGAGACGGCAGCCATTATTTCCTGCCCGGGGGCAGCTTCGACAACCAGGCCGGCAACGCCGAACGGTTCTATAAGACCCTCGATCTGCTCCGCCTGTCCGGACGGGAACGGGTGCTGGAGGTCGGCGCCAGCTTCGGGTGGAGTTCGTGGAGATTTGCTCAGCGGGGCTGTGAGGTCGTGGCCCTGGACGTGACCAATTACCTTCAGACGGCGGACCTTTATTTCGAGAAGGACGGCAGCTATTTCGAGCGCGTCACGGCCGACATGAGCGACCTGCCGTTCGAAGACTCGAGTTTCGACATCATCTTTTCCCATTCCGTCATCCACCACTGCAAGGATCTGAAAAAACTTTTCCGCGAGTTCCTCCGGGTCTTAAAGCCCGGGGGCCGGGTGGTGGCGCTGCACGAATGCGCGTTCGGCGTTTTTGAGGACAAGGCCGGGGCCGCTTTGCAGGAGGCCATCCACGAAGGTTTCAACGAGAACGCCTACACCATCCCGGAATGGAAACGGGGAGCGAAAGAGGGAGGATTCAAAAACGTGCGGATCCATTACTTTTCTTTCGTGGACGGATACCTCAACCGGAAGAGGATCCGGAAGGCGAAACCTACTTTGAAACTGTCCTTGGCCCGCTGGGTCCAGTCGCGCCCCCTGCTTCACCGGTGCCTGAACGCGCTCAGCATCGGACCCCGCATTCTGCTACGCCCCAAAGACTGGATTTTGATCGCGAGCAAGGATCCGGCCTGATCGTCTCAGGAGATATCGACGACCTCGATATCGAAATGGAGCGCTTTTCCCGCCAGCGGGTGATTGAAGTCCATCAGGACGGTGTTTTCCTTCACTTCCTTCACCACCGCCGTCAACTGTTTGCCGTCCGGCGTCTGCGCGTTCATTTGCAACCCTGGTTTTAACTCCACTGCCGGCAACTGGTTTTTGGGGACCTCGGTCTGGGCGGCCGGATTCACCGGGCCGAAGCCTTCTTCCGCCGACAAATCGACCTGGACTTTATCTCCCGTTTTGTGTCCTTCCAGGGCCCGCTGAAGGCCCGGCAGCAAACCCGGTTCGCCTTGAATATATTGGACGGGTTCTCCGCCCGCCGTGCCGTCGACCACTTCGCCGTCCACAGTGAGAGAATAATGCAGTTTGATGGTTTTGCCCTTGGCTACGACGGGCGCGTCTTCGGCCCAAACGTAACCCCAGGGAAGAAAGAGAATTGCAAGAAGCGGTATCGCGATTCGCGGCATGGGAAGTCTCCTTTGGTGCATCATAGTTTTCCCCTCCGGGCCTGTCAATGGCGACATTTGAACATTTCCCAAACGGCGGGTAGACTTATTTTAAGCGCGAAATATTGTTGCGGCGCTAATATCGTTCGAAAGGGCAAACCATCCGCAAGGATGGGGCTCCTCGGGCCGTTCGGAATGCGACCCGGGGACGGCGGCGCGTAAAGCGTTCGACCGGCAAAGCCACGGGCCCTTTTTCCCGCGCGCGGGAAGGAGGATGGCCGGGCTACCGAAGGCGAGATGCGAAATATTTGGCTGGCTTTAGTAATGGTACTTGTGACCCCGCTGGAAGCCGCTACGCTTCCGGCGCTTTCTCCTTCTTCTCAATCCGTATTTTCAACCATCGAACAAATCTGGAGTGACGGAACGGTCTTTCTCGCCAACGGGATGTCCCTGCGCCTGCCGGCCAAGGCCCTGAAACATCCGGACGTCAAAGTCAAGCAGAGCATCCTGGTTTACTCAGCCAACGGCAGATATTCCAAAGACAAAAAGGGGCGCGTGGCCGGATGGCTCCTGGTCTTGGACCAGGAGGCGGAAATCCTGCCAGGTTTTATCGCCTCCGATGTCCGGGAGGCACAGCTTCCGGCCGGGGTCTTGGACCGGGCGGTAGAAGCGGCGGAACCGGGGTTTGCGGCCGGTTTCAGGGATATGAATCTGCTGGCCCGGGCCACGGTGGCGCCTCCGGTGGGGCAGGTCCTCGAGCAGCTGGCCGCCGCGCGGCCGGCCGTCAGTCCGGGCGCGACGGTGTATCTCATGAACGATCGGGAAGTGCGCCTGGGCAAGAACGTGTTGCGCGAAGAATTTGTGCGTCCCGGCGCCGCGCTCGTGTTCGGCGCCTCGCCGGTCCATAAGACCAAAAAATTGATCCGGGCGCTGACCTGACCTTTTAGTTTTTGCCCGGACGGCCGATGAATGAGCCAAATGACGGAGTGGGAAAAGGATTTTTCCAAGATTAAACTGCTCGTTTTTTTTATCTACGGCGGCATCGGCCTCTACGCCGTCATCGTCCAGACCGTCCCGTTCGCCTCTCCCGGCGCTTTCCCGGCCGACTTCATTTTTCATCTGCTCCTCGCGGCCGCCGCCGCGCAGTTGATCGCTTCCTTTGCCGTCGCGCAGATCGTCTGGGGCGGCCATAAGATCGAAGGGAAGCGCGCGCTGGCCGGGACGGCCGAAAGTAAAGTCCGGGCGGCGCTGGCTTCCGCCCGCAGCGGGGCCCTGATCTCTGCCGCGTCCGGCGAAACCGCGGCCCTGTGCGGCGTTTTTTATTATTTCCTGACCGGCGACCCATCGAGGCCCTGGCTTTTTTTTCTGCTGGGCGGGCTCAATTATTTTGCGACCTCCCGCTACCTGAGCGGGGCGCACGAAGCGGTCCTGAAGGTCTCACGGGGGTATTGACGGTGCTGCCTCTCCGAAACGTCGTAGTCGTCCTGTGGGTGCTGGCGAGCACGGCTTACACCACGATCGACTCTGGCGGCGCTTATTCGACCTACAAGCAATTTGTCTCGGCCCTGTTCACGGGGAAGTTCGACCAGGCGGCCGCGCTGGCAGACGGGAAAGTCGCGCGGGGCCAAGTCGAGCAGAAAAAGAGATTTTACGGCCCGGCGACGGCTTCTTACGGATTCCTTTTCCGCGGCACGTCTTTCTCTCTCGACAGCCACACCCGCTCCCCCGACGGGAAGGAAATGAAACTCACGGTGACCCAGCTCGCCAAGGGGGACCAGCCCGGGGTGACGTCCGCTTTCGGAACCGCCCTCGTCCGTTTTGACCATCAGGCCACCCTGGTGCGCACGCCCGCCGGGTGGAGAGTCAAGACCTTCCGTTTCAAGGCCCGCCGCAACGAAAATTACCCTGTCCCCTGGATGGGTTTCGAATAATAAAGTATTCTATTCAGCGAGAATCCCATGAAACAGAAAGTGTGGTTCATGCTGGTTGCCTCGTGCTTGCTGTGCGGGGAAGGAGGGACGGCCGTGCCGGAGCGAATCAATAAGTCCGAAACCGAGTGGAAGAAAGTGCTGAGCGCCGAGCAGTACCGGGTGCTGCGGCAGAAGGGAACCGAGCGGGCCTTCACGGGGGAATACTGGGACACCAAGACCCAAGGGACGTACGTCTGCGCCGCCTGCTCGAGCCCGCTCTTCCGGTCGGCCGACAAGTTCGATTCCGGCACGGGCTGGCCGAGTTTTAGCGCGCCGGTCTCCGGCGGAGCGGTGGAAGCCGAAGAAGACCGCAGTTTTTTCATGGTCCGCAACGAAGTGCATTGCGCGGTTTGCGGTTCGCATCTGGGGCACGTCTTCGATGACGGTCCGGCGCCGACGGGGCTGCGTTATTGCATCAACTCCCTGTCGTTGAAATTGATCCCGGAGGAGAAAGCGAAGGAATGAAGTCCGTCGCCGCCGTCTTTTTTCTTTTGGCCCTGTGCCTGGAGCCCCTGTGGGCGGCGGCGGTCGCTTCCAGCCATCCGCTGGACCTTCCTCCCATCCGGGAATCGAAGGCCTACCGGAGTTTCATCCGGCGCCGGCCCTCCGAAATTTCCCGTCTCGTGTATTTGATCGACCGTTACAAGGGAGCGCCCCTGCGGGTGATTTATGACGGCGCGCCTTATGAAAACGAGGTGGCGGTGAAGGTCGCCCGCTGGTTCCTGCCCCGTTATTACAACAACGAGAAAGCCGAGGAGTGGATTGTGCGCTATTGCTCGACCAGCTTTCTGCTAGACAACCCCATCTACGTCGAGTATCCGGACGGCCGGCGCGTGCTGGCCCGGAAGATCTTGCTGGAAGAATTGCAGGCGCTTGCCGAAGCGGCCGGGGGAGAGGCGCGATGAAGATCGACAAAGACGCCTTTGAGGCCCTGAAGCCGGAGGAGCAGGCCAAGATTTTTTATCAGAGCTCGTTCGAGGAAAAGGGCGAGCTTTTCCCGTATTGCCATTCGCCCGAGCTTTTCGTGCGGTCGCTCTCGCCCGAAGAACTTTATCTCATGACCCGCGAGCTCGACGCGGAAGAGCGGAGCGAGGTCCTCCGCTTCGCCAACGTGAGCCAGCTCCTGTTCCTTTCCGATATCGAGTGCTGGAAAAAAGACCGGCTCGACGCCAAAGGGTTCCTCGGCTGGCTGGACACGCTCAACGAATCCGGTCCCGCCCGGCTTCTGGCCTGGCTCGAAGAGGCGGACTACGAAGTGCTGATCGGCGGTTTCCGGAAGCTGGTCCGCGTCATCAAGCCGCAATGGGAATATGCCGCCGACGAGCTCCTCGGGGACGAGCCGTATTTCACTTTGGACGACCAGTATTACATCCTGGCGAAGGAAGAGGAGTTGGAGACCGTCAAGCAGGTCATCGAAAAAATCTACGAGAACCACCGCGGGCGTTATGCCGCGCTCCTGGAATCGTTGATCCAGGAGATCACCGACGAAATGGAGGAGGAGGCCTTCCGGAAGCGCGAGATGCGCCTGGCCGAGCACGGTTTCCCCGACCAGGAGACGGCGCGCCGCATCTACTCCCCCATGTCCCCTGAGGAATTCGAGCGCTTCCCTCTGAAGCGGAAAGGCGCCGGAACGCCGGGCCCGAAAGACGCCGCGCCGCCGCTCCAGGTCCCTGCCCGCTGGTACGGCGACCGCCTGTTTTTGGACCGCGTCATTCTTTCCCTGAAAGATGAGAGCGAGGCCGACTTGGAGGGAATACAGGAAGAATTGGTCTGGCTTTCAAACAAAGTCATCGCCTGCGAAGGTATCGATTTGACCTCGGAGGAGCGGGTCCGTCAGGGCGTGATGAGGGCGCGCTCTCTGGTGAACATCGGTTTGGAGGACCTCAGCCGCGGAGACGTCGCCGCGGGCCGGAAAATTCTTTCCGAGCGCTGGCTGGAAACGATTTTTCGATGGGGTGTCCGCTTGGTCCATGAATCCGCCGCCGAAGCGGCCTCCGTCGCCGCGGATTACTGGAAAAGCGGCCGGCAGCACCTGCTGGATTTCCTCGAGGAACCTCATCACTCCGTGTTTCAGGGGCTTTTCCGCCCGGTGCCGTTGTACCGGGACGCGGCGGTCAAGGGGAAGGCCGGTCCGCTGCGCGATTTCCGCAGCCTGGAGGAAGTTTCCCGTACCCGGAAGCAGGTCCGTGAAGTCCGCGCCGCGCATGATTTTCTGGCCGGTCAGTTCAAGCCCTTGTTTCACCGGCTCAATCTGGTCGCCGGAAAGGGAGGGCGCGCGGGCGCCGCCGTCAAGCTCACCGCGCTGGCCGGGACGGTCTTCGTGCACTTCGTTCTCGAAGGGGAACCGCGCGACGAGGCCGTCAAGCCCCCGGCACTGAACAAGTTTCTCCGCGAGGCCTTCGAACCGGGGGCGGGAGAAGGGCGGCGCCTCAAACCGGCCCTCAAAGAAAAGTTTCTGAGCCGGATAAACGCCGCTGCCGGCAGCGACCTCAGGGCCTTTTGGGACTCCGCCTTTGACCGGCTGGAAGAGGAACTTGCCCGTCTCGACCCCAAAACCAAGATCGACCCGCGCTTCGTCGCCGTCCCGCTGCTCTCCGCGGATTGACCGGCCGCCGGCCCATTTACAAGCTTTCGATTCGTGATAGAATACGCGCCGTATGCTGCGCCAGCTCACCGTCAAAAATTTCGCCCTCATTGACCGTGTCTCGCTCGAATTCAGTCCCCACCTGAACGTCCTCACCGGTGAAACCGGCGCCGGGAAATCCATCTTGATCGATGCCATTCGTTTCGTCCTGGGCGAGAAAATTGACGGAGCGGGCGCGGGAAGCTCGGCCGTGGAGGCCGTGTTCGAACTGTCCGATTCCTCTTTGCGCCGCGCGCCGGCCCTGGAGCCCTATTTCGAAAGCGAAGAGGACGATCTCATCCTGCGCCGGGAGACCGCGGACGGCCGCAGCCGGGCCTCGATCAACGGGCGTTCGGTCAATGTTTCCGCGCTCCGTGAGGCCGGCCGCCTCCTTCTCGACATTCACGGCCAATACGACCATCAGCTGCTCCTCGACCCGAAGTTTCAGATGGAAATGATCGACCGGCTCGGCGGGAACGCCGAGATCCAAAGCGCCTACGCGGCGCTTTTCATGGAATACCGGGAATGGACCGGGCGGCGCGCCGAATTGGCCGCCCTGGAGGAGAGGCGCGAGCGGGAAATCGACCTCGTCAAATATCAAATCGATGAGATCGAGCGCGGCGCGGTGGAGGAGGGCGAGGAAGAGTCCCTGCGGGAAGAGAAGATCCGCCTGGCCAACGCCGAAAAACTTTTCGAATTGGCGGCCGCCATCCTCTCGTCTCTGAACGAGAATTCCCCCTCCGCGTCCGCGCTCTTGGGATCGGCGCGCCGCAGTTTCGCCGACCTGGCCCGCATCGACGAATCGATGGCGCGCCTCCAGGACGATTTCCAGTCGGCCGAAATCCACCTGGAAGAAATCATTCGTTCGGTGGAGGATTATAAGGAAAGCCTCTCGTTTGAGCCGGCCCGTTTGGACGAGATCCAGGCCCGGCTCGAGGTGATCGACACCCTCAAAAGAAAATACGGCGGTTCGGCGGAACGCATCGGGGCCTTTCTCTCTCAGGCGCGGCGGCGATACGACGAATTGGTGAACTCGTCGGTCCTCCTTCAGGAAATTGACGCCAAACTGGCGCGGCTCGGGCCGGAAATGAAAAAACTCGCCTCGCTTTTGAGCGAGAAGAGAAAAAAGGCCGGGGTCGCGCTCCGCCGCGTCATCGAAACCGAGATGAAGGACCTCGGCGTCGCCAGCGCCCGGTTCGAGTGCCGCTCATCTCCGGCCGAGCCCGGCCCGGACGGCGCGGACCAGCTCGAATTCCTGATCAGTTTAAACGTCGGCGAGCCGGTGGCGCCGCTCAGGCGGATCGTCTCCGGCGGGGAGGTCTCGCGCGTGATGCTGGCCCTGAAACGCGCCCTCATGAAGGTCGATCCCATGCCGTCGCTCATCTTCGACGAGATTGACGCCAATATCGGCGGCCGCCTCGGCAGCGTGACGGGAAGAAAACTGAAGGAGATTTCCGAAGACCGGCAGGTCCTCCTCATCACCCATCTGCCTCAGATCGCCTCTTTCGCGGACCGGCACTTCAAGGTGTTCAAGAAAGTGGCGCAAGGCAAGACCGTCACCGAATACCGCGTCGTGGAAGGCGACGAACGCGTGAGCGAACTGGCCCAGATGATGAGCGGCCGGCGCGAGACCGAGGCCTCCCGGCGGCACGCCGAGGAAATGCTCAGCAAGAGCGCGGAAGGCTGATGAAGATCCTCACGCTCAACACGTGGCAGGAGCGCGGCCCGTGGCAGGCGCGCTGGGAATTGATCCTCGCCGGACTCGCCGAACACGGGCCCGATCTGGCGGCCTTTCAGGAAGTGTTCAATCCCGAATGGGCCGCCGAGATTTCCCGCAAAGCGGCCTACCCGCAGTTTCTTTTTCCTCAAGCTCGCTCCGGCCTCGCTATTTATTCCCGCTATCCCGTGCTGGATTCCGGCGAACAATCGCTCAGCCCCTCTCCGCTGGAGGATTACGGACGGGCCGTGCTGTGGGTTCGGGTCCAGGCCCCGGCCGGATCTCTTTTCTTCTTCAACACGCACCTGTCCTGGAAGATCGAGGACGGCGCCTCGCGCCGCCGCCAATTGGAAGAAATTCTGGCCGTGATGGACCGGCAAGCGGGCCGGAATGATTCGGTGCTGGTCGGCGACCTGAACGCCACGCCGGATTCTCCCGAGGTGAATTGGTTCCGGGAGCAGGGCGGATTCACCGACTTGTTCGCCCGGTTGAACCCCGGCGCGCCGGGATTCACCTGGGACAACCGGAACGATTATGCCGGCGGCTGCGAACACAAGATGCCGGACCGCCGGATCGATCAGGTGCTCATCCGCGGCCGCGGTCCCTGTCTTTCCCATCCTCTCGCCTGCCGGCTGGTTTATGACTCCATCGGCCCGGGCGGTGTTTGGCCCACGGACCACTTCGGTGTCCTGTCGGAATTCAGCGATTTTTGATTAAACCTTTTCTCTTGGCTCCCGTCTAAAGGTCCGAGAAGGTAACCCGGATGAACCCGAAAACGACCCTAAGAATTGCCTATTTCCTTTGCGTTGCAGGGCTTGCGTTGACTGTCCAGGCCCGGGCCGAAGAGGACGCTCAGCCGGTCTCCAGAGCCGAGAATCTGCTCGAAAGGGTCCGGGAATTGGAAAAAATGCGCGCGGAAGACCCGGCGGCTTTTCAAAGCCTCATGAGCCGGAAAAGAGAAGAGATGAGGCGGCGGGTCGAGGCGCTTCCGCCGGAAGGCCGCGAGCAGTTCCGGAGTTTCATGCAAAATAATGCCTCCCGCAGGCAGGCGCAGTTTGCGCGGTTCCGTCAGGGGCGTCCCGAGCTTTATGAACGATTCATGGACCGGCGCTTTCAAAAATTCAACGAAGCGGCTGGCCGCAATCCCGGCCGGTTTCAGAATTTTCTGGCGCGACATCCGAATTTCCAGCGTCAAATGCAGGAGCGCCGGGAAAGGCAAGGGGGGGGCGGTGCATTCGACCGAGACCGGCGCCGTCCGGCGGGTCAAGAACCGAGGGGCGGCAGGGTGGGGCCAAAGGGGCCCGCGCGGGGCGATGGGCCCGGATTCCGTCCGGGCGGCGAAAGGAGGCGCCCGGGGCAGGCCCAGGGAGCGGCTCCCCGCCGGCGTGAAGCGGGAAGGCGGCGCGGTGCATGAAAGACGACCTCGAACTCGTAGCCGAGTTCCAGCGGGGCAACCAGCGGGCCTTCGACGAATTGGTGAAACGGCACATGAACAAAGCCATGCAGCTCGCTTATGTGGTGATCGGCAATTATGAGGACGCGAAGGACGTGTCCCAGGAGGCCTTTGTCAAGGCCTACCGGGCCCTGGGTTCTTTTCGCGCTCAGTCCAAGTTCTCGACCTGGTTCTATCGGGTCCTGATGAACACGGCGAAGGATTTCCTCCGGCAGAGGAATTGGAAGAAATTTTTGCGCTGGGACAAGAGCGAATCAATGGAGAACTTTTTCGAGAGCGTCGAGGACGCCAGGCAATCGCCGGCCCGGGAATTGCTGGGCGCCGAGCTGGACCAAAAGATCTCCCGCGCCGTGGCGAAGCTGCCCTTCAAACAGCAATGCGTGTTCACCCTGCGTTTCATCGAAGGGCTGCCGCTCAAAGAGATCGCCGAAATCACGGGGCTGGCGGAGGGAAGCGTGAAAGCGACGATCCATTTCGCCGTGCAAAAATTCAAGCAATCGCTTTTTCCGTACCTGAAGGAGGAGGTCCGTCATGGATGACCGGGAAGAGAAGAAGATCGAGGCCCTTCTCGGCGGTGTCCGACTGAAGCGGCCGCCCGAGAAGCTCATGGAGAATTACGTGTCGGAGGTCCGGCGGAAGATAGACGTGCCGCCGGCCGGGCCCGCGTTCGGCCTCGCGACGGCGTTTTTGATCGCGGTGGCGGCGGTGGGGCTGGCGTTGTGGCTTCATCAGGCCCCGGTCACGCAGCCGCGTCAGGTCGCCCCCGAAGTGCCGGCAGCAGACCGTCTGAGCGGCGGGGAAACCGGGGATTCGAAGGCGTCTTTCGAGGAAATCGCCGACGAGTGGCTCATCCTCCAGATGCTGGGAGAAGATCAGGGCGTGCTGGACGCTTACGACCCGCTCGAAGGCGACCTGGAATTCCTCGCCCAGGCCTGATTCTCGTTGCAATTTTCGCTTCGGCCGCTATAATCGTACGCGGTTTTTAAAAATCCCGCACATGAACGCAACGATGACTCAAATCCGCAGACTCCCTCTCCACCAGCATCACACTCGCCTCGGCGCGAAGTTCCTGGAGTTTGCCGGATGGGAAGTCCCCATCCAGTACGCCACGATCGTGGAAGAGCATCGCGCGGTGCGGCAAAAGGCCGGGCTGTTCGACGTTTCCCACATGGGAAAGTTCCGGATCCGCGGGGAACATTCGCGCGAATTTCTGGAAAAAGTTCTTTCCAACGGCTTGCGAAAGATCGGCGACGGGCGCGCCCTTTACAGCCTCCTCCTCAACGAGCGGGGCGGGGTGGTGGACGATGTCATCGTCTACCAGATCTCGCCGGACCATTTTTTCATGATTGTGAACGCCGCCACGCGGGAGAAAGACTGGGCCTGGCTCGAAGAGCGCCGGCCCGCTTCGGTTTGCCTGGAAGATGAAAGTGCGGAACTGACGATCCTCGCGGTGCAGGGCCCGGCCAGCGG
>JACQVP010000031.1 GCA_016209715.1 Candidatus Omnitrophota bacterium | reverse complement strand
AGGAGCGAAGCCACGGCAAAAGCCCCGGTGAAATCATATTCATTGTAGAGGATCTCGACGTGCAGCGGAAGGGTGTTCGTTTTCCCGCGGATGTGCCCCGACACCACCGACACCGCCCCGAACTCTCCCATCGCGCGCGCGTTGCAGAGGATGACCCCGTAAAGCAGGCTCCAGCGGATGTTGGGCAAAGTGACGCGCCAGAAAATCTGCCAGCCATTGGCCCCCAGCGCCATGGCGGCATGCTCCTCGTCGTCCCCCTGGGATTCCATGAGCGGGATCAGCTCTTTGGCCACGAAAGGAAAGGTGACGAAGATCGTCGCCAAAATGATCCCCGGCACGGCAAAGATGATTTTGACGTCGTGCGCGCGCAGCCAAGGCCCGAACAACCCTTGGGCCCCGAAAAGGAGCACGAACACCAGCCCCGAGACGACCGGCGAGACGCTGAACGGGAGTTCGATCAGCGACAGCAATATTTTTTTGCCCGGAAAATGAAACTTCGTGATCAGCCAGGAGACCGCGACGCCGAAGACCAGATTGAGAGGGACCGAGACCGCCGCGGCGATCAAGGTCAGCCGGATCGCGCTCAAGGCCTCCGGCTCGGTGAGCGCCTTCCAATACACCTTGAGGCCTTCTCCCAAAGCGTTGGCGAGGACGATGAAAACCGGAAGCATCACGAATACCGCGAAGAAAACGAGGCCCGTGACGATCAAGAGGCATCGGGCCCACAGCGGCTCGGTGAGAGGGCGCCGCACCGGCGCGCGGTCCTCAGGCACGGGCGCTCCTTTCATATTTCTTGGTCCACGCCTGCAAGGCGTTGAGCACGATCAATAATAAAAACGAAATCACCAGCATGAGGCAGGCCAGGGCCGTAGCGCCCGCGTAGTCGTATTGTTCGAGTTTGGTGACGATCAGCAACGGCACGATTTCCGTCTTGAAAGGCATGTTCCCTGAAATGAAGACGATCGAGCCGTACTCGCCGAGCGCGCGGGCGAAGGACATGGCGGAGCCGGTGAGCAAGGCCGGAAAAAGCATGGGCAAGATCACCCGGAACACGGTTTGGCGGCGGTTCGCGCCGAGGCTCATCGCGGCCTCTTCGGTTTCCACGTCCAGGTCCTGCAGGACCGGCTGGACCGTCCGGACGACAAAGGGCAAGCCGATGAAAGTGAGGGCCAGGATGATCCCGAACTGCGAGTACGCGGACGGAATCCCGAGCGAGTAAAAATACCGGCCGAGCGGGCCGTGACTGGAATAGATCGTCGCGAAGCAAATCCCCGTGACGGCCGTCGGAAGGCCAAACGGGAGATCGACGAAAGCGTCGACGACCTTCTTGAACGGGAATTCATACCGCACCAGGATCCAGGCCAGCAAAAGCCCGAAGAAGGCGTTGAGGAGGGCGCTCACGAAGGCGGCCTTGAAGCTCAAACCCAACGCCGCCAGATTCCGGGGCGAGGAAACGATTTGCCACAGGGCGTCCGCCGAGATGCCGGCCGTCTTGACGAACAGCATCGACAGCGGGAACACCACCAAAAGGCCGAGATAGGCGGTGCTGAAACCAAAGGTCAGCCCAAAACCCGGGAGAACGCCGAATTTTCTGCCGCGCGGGTTCATTGGTAGATCTGGTCGAAAATGCCGCCGTCGTTGAAATGCTTTTCCTGCGCGCTTTGCCAGCCGCCAAAATCCTCCACGGTCATCATTTCGACGCGGGGGAATCGGGAGCCGTATTTTTCCAGCGCCGCTTCCGATCGCGGACGGTAATAATGGCGCGCCACGATCTCCTGGCCTTCCTCGCTGTATAAATATTCCAGATAGGCCTTGGCGACGGCTTCCGTGCCGTGCCGCCGGGCCACGGCATCCACCACCGACACCGGAGGTTCGGCCAGGATGCTGATCGACGGGGCCACGATCTCAAAACGGTCCCGGCCCAACTCGTTGAGGGCCAAACAAGCCTCGTTCTCCCAAGCGATCAGCACGTCCCCCAGTCCGCGCTCGACGAACGTGGTCGTCGCGCCGCGAGCGGCCGCGTCCAGCACGGGCGCGTTTCTGTAAATGGCCGCCACAAACTCCCGGGCCCTGGCTTCATCCCCGTTCCATTTCCGGATCGCGTATCCCCAGGCGGCGAGATAATTCCATCGCGCCCCGCCCGAGGTCTTCGGATTCGGAGTGATGACCGCGATGCCGGGTTTTGCCAGATCGTCCCAATCCCGGATCCCCTTGGGATTTCCCTTCCGCACCAAAAAAACGATGGCGGAGGTGTACGGAGCGCTGTTGTGCGGGAGGCGGGACTGCCAATTCGCCGGAATCAGACCGGCTTTTTGGGCCAGGGCGTCCACATCGTAAGCCAGCGCGAGCGTGACCACGTCCGCGTCCAGGCCGTCGATCACGGCGCGCGCCTGTTTCCCGGAACCGCCGTGCGATTGATCGACCGTTACCGTCTCACCGGTCCTGGCTTGCCAGTACTTAGCAAACGCCGCGTTGTATTCCTGATAAAGTTCCCGCGTGGGGTCGTAGGAGGCGTTCAGGAGAGTGACCTTCTTTGCTTCCGAAAAGGCCGGCCGAAAAGTCAGGAGAAGCCCGGCCAAAATGAATGAAAAAATGATCGTTCGCCGCACTTTGTTCCGCCCCCCTTTTTTCAGATTGCGTAAGTCCCGATTTCCGCCATCCGGCGGGTCTTGTTCAACATGTCTTCCAGAGAATGAGAATCCAAGAAACTGGTTTGCGCCTCGTAAACTTCTTTCATGATGAGCCGGAGATTGCAATTGGCCTCATCCGGGCATTCTTCGCATTTTTCATACGCCGTCTGGCTGAGACAAGGCAGCGGAGCGAGCGGCCCGCCGAGGATCCTCAGGACAGCCCCCAGCTTGATCGCCCCGGGAGGCTTGGCCAGGAAATAACCGCCGCCCTTGCCCTTCTTGCTTTGCAGGATCCCGTGATTCTTCAAATCCAGCAGGATGAGCTCTAGAAATTTTTTCGGCACGCGGGCCGACGCGGCCAACTCCGCTATAAGACGCGGCTCCTTGGCAGGGTATTCTTCGCCCAACACCGACAGCACTTTTAAGCCGTATTTAGCCTTTTTGTGTATCATCTATTATCTCTATGGATTTGGTAGAGTAATCAAAGAGCCCTCATTTGTCAAATATTTATTACTGGTTTTTTTTCTTTAGTTCTTCCAGCTCACCGGAAAGGTCCAGCCAGTGTTTTTCCTCTTTTTCAATGAGGATGGTGAGCTCCTTGATGCGTTCGTTGCGCGGCCGCGAAAAATGAAAGGGATTGCTCTCGATTTCCTTCGTCAACGCCTCCTTCTCTTTGGCGTAATGCTTCATCCGGCCTTCGCATTTGGTGATTTGATTCTTGATCTTGAGGGCATCCGCCCGAAGCTGTTTGGCGGCCTCTTTTTCGGCGGTTTTGTCCTTCTTGGCTTTGTGCTCTTCCGGAGCGGAATCGCCCGCCTCTTGCGGCGCGGCCGCATCTTCTGCCCCTTCCCCGATCTCCTCGCCGGCCAGTTCCCGGGCCCGGCACTCGAGATGATACACGTAATCTTCGTATTTCCCGGGGTAGCGCTTGACGGCCCCGTCTTTGACTTCGAGGATGCTGGTCGCGATGAGATTGACGAAGGTGCGGTCGTGGCTGATGAAGAAAAGGGTGCCGGCGAAATCCTTCAGGGCGAAGGCCAGCGCCTCTACCGTTTCAAAGTCCAAATGGTTGGTGGGTTCGTCCAGGAGCAGCACTTGGTTCTTGGCCAAAAGGAGCCCGGCCAGGCAGAGACGCGCGCGCTCTCCCCCGCTCAATACGGAAACTTTTTTCTTCACGTCGTCGCCGCGGAAAAGAAAGGCCCCCGCCATGTTGAGCACGTCCTGATGGCTCACCGTCTGGCCCGCGGCGCGGGAAAGGTGCGTGTAAACGTCGTCGGCGGGATGAAGCATGGTCAAGACATGCTGGGCGTAATAACCGAATTTGAGCGAACCGGCCCAGCGGTATTCGCCGAAAAGCGGTTTCAGGTCTTCGGCGATGGTCCGGAGAAAAGTGGTTTTCCCCTGCCCGTTGTCCCCCAGGACGGCGACGTGCTCGCCGCGCTCGATGTGAAGGTTGATCCGGGAGGCCACCCGCTTGTCGGGATACCCGACCGTCAAATCGTCGGCGATCAAAGCCACGCCGGAACGCGGCTCGATCGGCGGAATGCGGATCCGCACCGTGCTCAGGGGATGCTCCACCTCGATCGTCTTCAAGCGTTTAAGTTGTTTCATTTTGGATTTGGCCCGCGAAGCGGTGGAGGCCTTGGCGCGGAAACGGTCGATGAATTCCTGCAATTCCTCCTTGCGCCTTTCCACAGCCTTGTTGTGGGCGATCGCGTGCTGAATCTGCTCTTCCTTGAATTCCAAGTATTCCTCGATGCTTCCCGGGTAAAGCGTGATGCGCCCGCGATCGGCTTCGAGCGTGTGATCGCAGGTCTTCTTCAAAAATTCGCGGTCGTGCGACACGATGAGGAAACCGCCGCGGAAATCGGCCAGAAAATTCTCCAGCAGAATCAAGGTCGCCAAATCGAGGTAGTTCGTCGGTTCGTCCAGAATCAGAAAATTCGGGTCGCGGAGCAGCATGGCCGCGAGCTTGACGCGCGTCCGATACCCGCCCGCGAGCTGGCTCACGGGGACTTCGAGCAAGCGGCCCTTGAGCTGGAACCTGCCGGCCACCTCGCCGCATTGCCATTCTTCCTTGTCGGTGTAACGCTGGAGAAAATGGAGGGCCGATTCGTCGGGGCGATAGGGGTCGTGCTGTTCGAGGTAGCTCAAACGCAGGTCGGAACTTTTAGACACCGTTCCCGAATCCGCCTCTTCATCGCCGGTGATGATTTTGCACAAAGTGGACTTTCCGGCCCCGTTCCGGCCGATGAAACCGATTTTCTGCTCGGTCGTGAAGGTAGCGGTCGCATCTTCCAGAATGGTGACGTGGCCGTAACTTTTATGGATATTTTGCAGCTGCAGAACGCCCATGGGATTTTTGAGGGGACAACAATAACCTATGATTCTCGAGATGTCAAATCGGGGCCGGTCCGCAAACTTTCCAACGCATTCTCGAAATATTCGGCGGCGAGCTTCCACGACGTGACGCGCTCAGAACGAGAAAAGACAGTAAAACTGCCCGTCTCACCGGTCGCCGATCCGGTGGATCTTGGTCATCAATCGGGCGCCGGGAATGGATCGCCGCCCCGTCAGGATCACGACCTCGTCGCCTTTACGGAACAGGGCCGATTCCAGGAGGGCCCGGTCCAAAGCGCGGATCATCTGCTCGGCGCTCGTCTCCCGCCTGGAAATGAGGGGCAAGACGCCCCGGAGCAGGAGCAACCTCCGCAGGGTCTCCTCGGACGGGACCAGCGCGATGATCGGAGAAACGGGCCGGTACATGCTGATGAGAATGGTGGGAGATATTTCCTCGCCGTAAACGACGATGGCTTTGGCCTCGAGGTCTTTGGCCGCGTGGCGTGCCGCATGAACGATGGCATGGAGTTCGGGATCATTCACCGATGTCTCCCGGTATGAGATCGGTCCGCTCTGGATCTCGCCGAGGTGGCGTTCCGCCGCGGAAATAATTTGGGACATCATCCGGACCGCCGCGAGCGGGTGTTTGCCGATGGCGGTCTCGCCCGATAGCATGACGGCGTCCGTCCCGTCGAAAACGGCGTTCGCGACGTCGGAGGCCTCCGCCCGCGTGGGGCGGGACTCGATGATCATGGATTCCAGCATCTGGGTCGCTGTGATCGCCGGGATGCGCCGCGCGTTGGCCAGAGCGATCAGTTGTTTCTGTATGACCGGGACCTTCTCCACCCCCATCTCGATCCCCAAATCGCCCCGGGCCACCATCATGCCGTCGGAGACCTCGAGAATTTGGTGGATTTCCGCGACGGCCCTCGGCTTTTCGATTTTGGCAATGACCGGAAGCCGGCTCCCGCGCCGGTCCAGCCAGCGCTTGGCGGCCAGGACGTCTGCGGCGCGGCGCACGAAAGAAAGCGCGATGAAATCGGCCCCGCAGCGGACGGCTTCCCGGAGCGCCGCCAGATCGTACCGGCCCAACGCCGGCAAGGTCACCGGCGCATGAGGAAGATTGATTCCTTTGTTCTCGCCCAGCATGCCGCCGCGCACCACCCGGCAGACCACCTGACGCGGACGTACGGCGCGGACCTTCAGTTCCATCCGGCCGTTGTCCAAAAGCACCGTGTCCCCCGCCTTCACCATTCGGGGAAACTCCCGGCACAAGGTGGTGATGCGGCCTTTGCGGCCCGCTTCGGCCGAAGGCACAATGCCGAACGTCTCGTTTTTTTCCAGGCGAAGGGGCGCGCCTCCCGCGAGCTTTCCCGTGCGCACCCGGGGTCCTTGCAGATCAATCAGGATGGCGGCCGGTTTCCGGGCCTCGCCGGAGGCCCGGCGTATGAGACGGATCCATTGCCCGACTCCGGCGGCATCGGTGTGGGAGGCGTTGATCCGGAATATTTCGGCCCCGGCGCGCATCAAAGCGGCCAGCGCACTCCGGTCGCCGGTCGAAGGGCCGACCGTGGCGATGATCTTGGTCTTTCTCATTTCACGGGGGCCGGCCGGCGGTCCTTTCCGTCAAAGGGCGGGGTGATCACGGCGAAGATCTCGCAGGTTTCCTTCCCCTTCAATTCGGCCCAATGGACGACTCCCCGGGGGATTTCGATCACGTCGCCCGGCCGGACCGGAAAGAGACGGTCCGCGAGATGGAGTTTGGCGCGGCCGCGGAGCACGGTCACGATGATGTCATGGCGGTCATGCGTGTGGGGAGACTCGGAGGCGCCGACCCGGATCAGATGGTAACTGGCCTCGTTTGTTTGCCCGAGAAGTTTGAACACCAGAGGCTGGGCGGCCTCTTCGTCCGTCCAAGTGAACGTGTCCAGCAGGACGTGCGGTCTTTGTATCACCCCGCCCCGCGGCGCGGCGCAAGCGGATAGCAGCATGGCGAGCGGCAGGAGAAGAAGCCTTTGAAATATTGGCATGGGGTCATTTCTATCGCATCGGGTGGTCCGGATCAAGGGAAATTTGGGCTCTCCCCTTGTGAGGCCGCCGCGTTTACTTTAAGATACGGGCATGGACCCGAAATACAAAAGGATGCTCAAGGTCATGCAGGAAAAGAAAAAACGGCGCCGGAAAAAAGCCCCCGAGATCCCGTGGACGCTCTACATCCTGGAATGCAACGACCGCTCCTTTTACACCGGAGTCACGAACAATCTGGACCGGAGGCTCAAGGCCCACGGCTCCGGCCGCGCCTCCCGTTTCACCCGGACCCGCCTTCCCGTCCGGCTCGTCTACAGCGAAAGTTGCCCGGGAAGGACCGAGGCCCTGGTCCGTGAATGCGCCGTGAAATCCCTGAGCCGCAAGGCCAAAGAAGCGCTGGTGGCGGGTTATGTTGCTCCCTGAGGCCCTGGACCGGTTCGTTTGCCGGCGCTGCAATTTGTGCTGCCGCCAGCCCGGTTACGTTTATTTGTCTTCCGCCGAAGCCGGCGCCGCCGCCGCTTGTCTCGGCCTGGACCCTTATGAATTCACGGAAAAATATTGCGAGGTCATGGACCGGCAACGCCTCGTGCTGAAGAAACTTCCCGACGAATCCTGCGTTTTTCTCACCGCGGAGGGTTGCGCCATCCATCCGGCCAAGCCCGGACAGTGCCGCGACTTTCCGGTCAAATGGAGGACCCCGCGCAGTCTCGATTATTGCGAGGGGTTGAAACAGTTATGAACGTGGCCGTACTGGGCGCGTCGGACAAACCCGACCGGTATTCTTACAGGGCGATCGAACTACTCTCCCAAAAAGGGCATCGCGTCTTCCCCGTCCATCCCCGGCTCGGCGCGATACAGGGCCTGAAAGTTTTCCCGTCCCTCCGCCAGGTGCCGGAGCCCATCGACACGCTGACGTTGTACGTCAATTCCAAGTTATCCTCGAAATTGACCGCGGAAATTTTGGGCGCGCGCCCGAAACGCATCATTTTCAATCCCGGCGCCGAAAACCCGGCCCTGGCGGAAAAGGCGGCCTCCCAGGGGATCCAGACCGCGGAAGCCTGCACGCTCGTCATGCTGAGGACGGGCCAATTCTGAGATGGCCGCCCGGAAAAAGAAAAAGCTTCCCGCCAAGCGCCGTCTTCGCCACGTTTGGAAGATCAAGCCCCAGTCGCGCGTCCGCGCGAGCCGAAAAACTTACGACCGCCTCCGCACCAAAGACGAACTCCGCCTCGACCTCTCCTCCGACGAGCTGTAAAAATTTCACCGGTTACTCCGGCACCGCCTCTCCCGGAGGCTCATGCCTCGTCGCGAGCGCGGCTTCAAGGGGACGGCCGATTAAACGGCGGGAGGCTGGAAGGAAGACTTGAGGTATTCGCGGTTCATCAGGGAGATGAACGAGACACTGATGGCCTTGGGGCAAACGGCTTCGCATTCGTATTGATTGGTGCAATTGCCAAACCCTTCCTGGTCCATCGCCTTCACCATCGATTGCACCCGGTCACGGGCCTCGACCCGGCCTTGCGGCAGCAGTCCGAGATGGGACACTTTGGCGGCGACGAACAGCATGGCGGAGGCGTTCTTGCAGGCCGCGACGCAGGCGCCGCAACCGATACACGCCGCCGCGTCCATGGACAATTCGGCGCAATCTTTCGGTACGGGAAGCGTGTTGGCCTCCGGCGCGCTGCCGGTGTTCACGGAAACGTAGCCGCCGGCCTGAATGACGCGGTCGAAGGCGGACCGGTCCACGATGAGGTCCTTCAGGACGGGAAAGGCCCGGGCGCGCCAGGGCTCGATGAAGATTTTCTGCCCGTCCTTGAAATGCCGCATGTAGAGTTCGCAGGTGGTGGTCGCCCTTTCCGGGCCGTGAGGGATGCCGTTGATCACGAGCGAGCACATCCCGCAGATGCCTTCCCGGCAATCATGGTCGAAAGCGATGGGCTCGACTCCTTGCGAGGCGAGACCTTCGTTCACGACGTCGAGCATTTCCAGAAACGACATGTCCGCGTGGATGCCTTTGGCGGGATAGACCTCCATCCGGCCTTTCTCCTTGGGGGATTTTTGCCTCCACACGTGCAGTTCAAAATCCATTATTTGTAACTCCTCTCGGCCAGCTGGATGTTCTCGAAGGTGAGCGGCTCCTTGTGCAGGCGCGGCGGCTTTCCCTCCCCGGCGAATTCCCAGGCGCCCACGTAACAAAAATTCCTGTCGTCGCGCCGCGCCTCGCCTTCCGCGGTTTGGAATTCCTCGCGGAAATGCCCGCCGCAGGATTCGCGCCGGTGCAGCGCGTCGGCGCACATGAGCTCGGCGAAGTCGAAGAAGTCCGCCACCCTTCCCGCCCGCTCCAGGCTTTGATTGAGTTCCTCTCCCTCGCCCGGGACGTTGACGTCCTTCCAAAACTCGCTCTTCAAAGCGGCGATGCTCGAGAGCGCCTTTTGCAGGCCGGCCTCCGTCCGGGCCATGCCGCAGTGATTCCAGGCGATCGAGCCCAGCTCCCGGTGAAACGAATCCACCGTGCGCCGGCCCCGGATGGAGAGCAGGCGGCTCGTGCGGCCGCGCACGTCGTCCAGGGCCTGCCTGAATTCGGGCCGGTCGGCCGCGAATTTCTGTGCCCCGGCCGAAACGAGATAATCGCCGATCGTATAGGGCAGGATGAAATAACCGTCCGCGAGCCCCTGCATGAGGGCGCTCGCGCCGAGCCGGTTCGCCCCGTGGTCCGAAAAATTGGCCTCGCCCAGGACGTACAATCCCGGGACGTTGCTCATCAAATTGTAGTCCACCCACAACCCGCCCATCGTGTAGTGGGGCGCCGGATAAATGCGCATCGGGACTTCATAGGGGTTCTCGTGGGTGATTTTTTCGTACATGTCGAACAGATTGCCGTACCGTTCGCGAATGACTTTCTTGCCGAGGCCCCGGATCGCGTCGCGGAAGTCGAGATACACGCCGTTGCCGTTTTCTCCGACCCCGAGGCCGGCATCGCACACTTCCTTGGCGCTGCGGGAAGAGATGTCCCGCGGCGCGAGATTGCCGTAGCTCGGATATTTCCGCTCCAGGTAATAATCGCGCTCCTCTTCGGGGATTTGCGCCGGCGGCCGGCGGTCCCCTTTCTTCTTCGGCACCCAAATCCTCCCGTCGTTCCGCAGCGATTCGGACATCAGGGTGAGTTTGGACTGATAATCTCCCGAGGCGGGGATACAGGTCGGATGGATTTGCGTGTAACAGGGATTCGCGAACAGGGCTCCCTTTTTATAAGCGCGGAAGATCGCGGTGGCGTTACAGCCCTTGGCGTTGGTGGAAAGGTAAAAAACGTTGGCGTACCCCCCGGTGGCCAGCACCACGGCGTCCGCCGCCTGGCTTTGGATTTCGCCGGTCACGAGGTCCCGGGTCACGATGCCCTTGGCGTGGCCGTCCACCAGCACGAGATCGAGCATTTCCGTGCGCGGATGCATTTGGACTTTGCCGAGCCCGATCTGGCGGGCGAGCGCCTGATAAGCGCCCAGCAAGAGCTGCTGCCCCGTCTGGCCGCGAGCGTAGAACGTGCGGGACACTTGGGCCCCGCCGAAGGAGCGGTTCGCCAGGTAGCCGCTGTATTCGCGCGCGAAAGGAACGCCCTGCGCCACGCACTGGTCGATGATGTTGCCGGAGACCTGCGCCAGCCGGTAGACGTTCGCTTCGCGGGAACGGAAATCGCCGCCCTTGACGGTGTCGTAAAAAAGACGGCGGACGCTGTCCCCGTCATTTTGATAATTCTTGGCAGCGTTGATCCCGCCCTGCGCGGCGATGCTGTGCGCCCGCCGGGGGCTGTCCTGGTAGCAAAAGGACCGGACTTGATAACCCAGTTCGGCCAGGCTGGCGGCGGCGGAGGCGCCCGCGAGCCCGGTCCCGACGACGATGATCCGGTATTTCCGCTTGTTCGCGGGATTGACCAATTTGAGGCGGAACCGGTGGCGGTCCCACTTTTCTTCGATCGGCCCGTCGGGAATTTTGGGATTCAATTCCATGGGTTCACCAGAGTTTGAGAATATCCAGGTAAACGCAAACCGGGATGGAGACATACCCGGCAAAAAGCAACAGGGCCAAGGCGTTGCCCGCCGCGCCGAGCGCTTTTCTGAGGCGCAGATTGCTGATCCCCGTCGACTGCGACCAGCTCGAGGCCCCGTGCGTCAGGTGCAAAGAAAGAAACGCCATCGCGACCACGTAAGCGCCGGCGACGGAATAATTGCTGAATCCGAGGATCATCATGGAATAAACGTCAGGCCGCCCCTTGCTGTCCGTCAAATGGGCAAAGACCGGGTTGGTCACCTGAAAGGTGAAATGCAGCAGGTGATAGACGATGAAAGCGAGAAGGACGATGCCGGAAAGCGCCATGGAGCGGGAGGCCCAGCTCGCCTGCACCGTGTCCTCCCGGGCGTAGCGGACCGGCCGGGCGGCCCGGTTGTCGCGGGCCAGACGGACGGTGGTGTAGATGTGAAGGATCACGGTGGCGAGGAGCAAGAAACGGATTACCCAGAGCAGCGGGCCCAGGTCTCTCAGGTGTCCGGCGTAATCGTTGATCACGTCGCGGCCGGCAAAGATGGTGAGATTGCCCGCCAGATGACCCATCACGAACAACATCAAGAGGACGCCGGTGACGGCCGAGACCGCTTTTCTGCCGATCGAAGAATTAAGAAATGATACAGCCGGGATCAAATTCCCTCCTCCGGAAATCAAACGCTTTCAAGAGTACTGATCGAAACCGCGCGCGTCAATCGAAAAATCCGGCCCGCTCAGACGAGAAGGGCGACCAGCCTCCAGAATGGAATGATGCCGTCCCTCACCCACTGCCGCCAGTCGGGTTCGAGCTCTTGGAGGTGATTGTTGAAAATAAATTTGGGGTCATAGAACCTGGCCTTCGCCTCTTCCCGGGTGTTCGTGTTGATGGTGTGCTCCGGCACAAATCGGGCTTTGTGCGCCTGGAAGTGGAGGTGGTTATAAAATTGGCCGTATTTCTTCAATTCGTCCCGGTCGAACCGGCGCGCGATCACCGTGGCCGGGTCCACCCATTGGCCCTTGCGGGCCCGGACCCCGCCGACGTGGATGTAGCTCGTGTAAACGATTTCCCCGTTCGCGAGCAGGTGGCGCACGGTCACCCGCGTGCCCTGGGCCTGAATCCTGACGTCGTGGACCTTTCCCTTGGCCACGGCGTAAACCGGCTCTCCCGGACCGCCCCGGTGCCGGTTTTGCAGATCCACGCCGGTATGAATGTGCACCCTGAGATGCGCGTATGCGGTCCGGTCGGCCAAAAACCCCCCGCGCCGCGTCACGATCAGCGAATCCCAGTCCGCTCTCTTGCCCGTATCCAAAGGCGTGCGCCATTCCCGCGCCACCACTTTTTGGACCCGGTGCGTGATCCAGGCCGGCAATAGGACATAGCGGAAGACGACGAGGCCCGAAAGCGCGCCGAGTAAAAAAAGCGGAATTTTCCGGGCGAATTTCATGGGTTCAACCTTGGGCGGACAATTTCCGGTAATAGTCGCAATCCGTCTTCACATTGCAAATCCCGCACCGCGGCTTGATCGCCTTGCAAACCGCCCGGCCGTGGTCGATGAATAAATGCGCCAGCCGGGACCAGTCTTTCCGGGCCACGCATTCCATCAGCCGGAACTCGATCTTCACGGCGTCGGAGGTCTCGGCAAAACCCAGGCGGTTCGAGAGCCGGATCACGTGCGTGTCGACCACGACCGCCGGTTTTCCGAACGCCACTCCCAAAACGACATTCGCCGTCTTCCGGCCCACGCCGGGCAATTGGACCAGGGCCTCCAGACCGGCCGGCACTTCCCCGCCGTAAGTTCCGGCCAGCATTTCGGCGCACGCCCGGATGTTGCGGGCCTTGTTCTTATAAAATCCGGTGGAACGGACAGCCGACTCGAGCTCCGCGAGGGGCGCGCGGGCGAAGGCCGCGGCATCAGGATATTTTTTAAAAAGACCGGGCGTGACCTTGTTGACGCGCTCGTCGGTGCATTGCGCGGAAAGAATGGTGGCGATCAAAAGCTCGAACGGATTGGAAAAGCGGAGAGAACAGGTCGCGCCCGGGTATTCTTTTTTAAGGACGGCGAGGACCCTTTCCGCCTTCTTTCGGAGTGCGGCCGGCGCGGTCATGCTCTCCTACCGCCGGGAAATCGTTTTTCCGAGAATGATCTGGTCTTCGCCCTTGCGGTAGTAATCGCGCAAATAGCCTTCCCATTTGAAGCCGCGGTCGAGATAAAAGCGGATGGCGCCCTTGTAAATATTATGGCTGCTCGTGTTGAGATAAATCTTGCGGGCGCCCCGCCCGCGCAGTTCCCTCTCGATCAGGCGGATAAACGCCCCGCCCACGCCGTAATGCCGGTACGAGGGAATGACATAAGTCCAGGCCAGCCAATAAATGCCCTTCGGCTCCTTGGTGTCGTGAAAGTAGCCGCTGACCCCCACCACCTTGTTGCGGGGCGTGACGGCCACAAAAACGCGGTCTTTGGACCGGGCACGGGTATAGAAATATTCGTCATAATAGCGTTTGGCGTAATGGGCGTCCGTCTCGTCATGCGACCGGATGATCCGGAGGACCTCGCCTTCTTCACTGCCCATGATGGGCCGGATCTTGTATTTGACGAGAGAATTCTTGTTCTTTTCCTCCGGCGAATCCAGCGTGACGGTGAGTTCCCCGCTCCGGCTTTGCAGGCGGGCCTTCAACTTGATTTTCTTCCGGGACGATTTCTTCATCCGCGCTCCTTGGGGGGTTAAAGGCCATATT
>JACQVP010000027.1 GCA_016209715.1 Candidatus Omnitrophota bacterium | reverse complement strand
GGATCGTGGTGGGCAAGTTGGGCACGGCCACCCTCCATCCCGAGGAACTCATGAACGCTTTTCCGGGGAACGAGGCGTGAAGAAGATCATCGGGGTGATTCCCGCGCGGCTCGAATCCACGCGGATGGCCCGGAAGATGCTGCGTCCGATCTTGGGCCAGGCGCTGGTCGAGAGGACTTATCGGAACGCCAAAAAGTCGGCTTTGCTCGCGGATGTCATCGTGGCTTGCGATCACGAAGAAATCCGCGCGGCCGTCGAAGGCTTCGGGGGCAAGGCGCTGCTCACGGCCCTCGATCACACGAGCGGGACTTCCCGCATCGCCGAGGTGGCGCGCTCCGTCGACGCGGACGTGGTCATCAATATCCAGGGCGACGAGCCCTTGATGAGCCCGCTCTCGATTGACCGGCTGGCAAGGGCGTTTCAAGGGCCGGCCGAGTTTCATGTGGCGACTCTGGCCATCGCGAAAAGCGACGAGGCCGATTACAGGAATCCGAACGTGGTCAAAGTGGTCCGGGACCGCGACGATTTCGCGCTTTATTTTTCGCGTTCGCCGTTGCCCTTTTATCGGGACCGGCCGTTCAGCGGCTTCCTGAAGCACCTGGGGATTTACGCCTACACCCGGCATTTTCTGACCCAGCTCTGGTCCGGGCTGGCGCCGTCGGAACTGGAGGAAAACGAGCGATTGGAGCAATTGCGCATCCTCGACAATGGTTATAAGATCAAGGTCTTACTGACCGAAGACGATTCGGTGGGAGTGGACACCGAGGAGGATTTGAAAAAAGTGGAAGCTATTTTGAGGGAGAGCGAATCATGTCGTTGATCGTGCAAAAATTCGGAGGTTCTTCCGTGGCCAATCCGGAGCGTATCCGGAACGTGGCGCGGCGGGTCGTGGAGACCAAGCGCAAAGGCCATCAGCTGGTGGTCGTCGTTTCGGCGCTGGGCGACACCACCGACGAGTTGATCGATTTGGCCTCTCAAATCACGGACCGGCCCAGCGAGCGGGAAATGGACATGCTTCTGTCCACCGGCGAGCAGGTTTCCGTGGCGCTTCTGGCCATGGCTATTCAGGAGCTGGGGCACGCCGCCATCTCGTTTACGGGTCCGCAGGTGGGCATCCTCACCGACCAGGCCCACACCAAGGCCCGGATCGTGGACATCAACACGGACCGCATCCAGCAGGCCCTGCGAAAGGGGTCCATCGCGATCGTGGCCGGTTTCCAGGGGCAGACCCCGGATCAGGAAATCACGACGCTCGGGCGGGGAGGTTCGGACCTCACGGCGGTGGCCCTGGCCAAGGCGCTCCGGGCGAAGGTGTGCGAAATTTACACGGACGTGGACGGGGTCTACACCGCTGACCCGCGCCTCGTAGAAGACGCTAAAAAACTCGACCTCATCAGCTACGATGAAATGCTGGAACTCGCTTCGCTGGGCGCGCAGGTCATGCAGGCCCGCTCGGTGGAGGTCGGCAAGAAATTCGACGTGCCGATCCTGGTCCGGAGCAGTCTGAACCATTCTTCGGGAACCTTAATCACAAAAGAGGTGAAGTCCATGGAAAATGTTTTGATACGCGGAGTGGCCGTGAACAACAACGAAGCGAAGATCACGATTTTCGGCGTGCCCGACCGGCCGGGAGTCGCGTCGCGGATCTTTAAAATCATCGCGGACCAGAACGTGAACGTAGACATGATCATCCAGAACAAGACCAAGACCAAGACCACGGATTTGTCGTTCACGGTGTTCAAGACCGATCTGAAGCGCACGCTGGCCACCATCGGGAAAGCGGTGCGCGCGGTCAAGGCCAAGGGGTTTGAGTGCGATGAAAGCATCGCCAAGGTGAGCATCGTCGGGGTGGGGATGCGCTCGCATTCCGGCGTGGCGTCCAAGATGTTCGGCGCCCTGGCCGCGAAAAAGATCAATATCGACATGATCTCGACTTCGGAAATCAAGATTTCCTGCGTGATCGCCAAAAAGAGCGGCCGCGACGCGGTGAGGGTGCTGCACCGCGAGTTCGGCCTGGGGAAGGCATGAAGAAGCAGATTTTTCTCTACGACACGACGCTGAGAGACGGGGCCCAGACGGAAGGGATCAGCCTGTCTCTGGAGGACAAGCTCAAGATCGCCGTCCGCCTGGACCATTTCGGCATCCATTATATTGAAGGCGGCTGGCCCGGCTCCAATCCTAAGGACTTGGCCTTTTTCACCGAGGTCCGGAAGCTCTCCCTCAAGCACGCCAAGATCGCCGCGTTCGGATCGACCCGGCGCGCCCATCAGAAGGTTGCAGAGGACGCCAATATCCAGGCGCTCCTCGAGGCGAAAACCAAGACCGTCACGATTTTCGGCAAGAGCTGGGACTTGCACGTCACGGACGTTTTCCGGACCTCCCTCAAGGAAAATCTGTCCATGATTCACGACTCCGTCGCTTATCTGAAAGACAAAAAGCTCGAGGTGATTTACGACGCGGAGCATTTTTTCGACGGCTTCAAAAACAACCCCGAGTACGCCGTTTCCACGTGCGTGGAAGCGGCCAAGGCCGGCGCCGACGTGATCGTCCTGTGCGACACCAACGGCGGATCGTTGAACGGGCTCGTGGCGGAGGCCATGGACGCGTTGAAACGCGCCCTGGCCGCGCCGCTCGGCATCCATTGCCACAACGACATGAATCTCGCGGTGGTCAATTCCGTCACCGCGGTGGAGCGCGGGGCCATCCAGGTGCAGGGGACCATCAACGGTTACGGGGAACGCTGCGGCAACGCCGATCTGACCTCCGTGGCCCCCATCCTGCAGGTCAAGCTCGGTTATCACGCCGTTCCCGCGGCGAAGCTCTGCGAGCTCACGGAATTGAGCCGGTACGTGGCCGAGGTGTGCAATATGCCGCTCCGCGCCAATCAGCCTTTCGTCGGGACCTCCGCTTTCGCCCACAAGGGCGGCGTCCACATCGACGCCATGGCCAAGAACCTCAAGACCTACGAGCATTGCGCGCCGGAGACGCTCGGCAACCAGCGGAAATTCCTCGTCTCCGAACTGAGCGGCAAGACCAATATCCTGCTCAAGACCAAACAGTTCAACGTGGATTTGGAAAAGGACGCCCACACCAAAGAGATCTTGAGCAAGATCCGCGAGCTTGAAAACGAGGGCTATCAGTTCGAGGCCGCGGAGGCCAGCTTCGAGTTGGTGGTGCGCCGCCTGCTCGGCAAGGCCAAAAAGTTTTTCGAGGTCAAAAAGGCGGCTGTTCGCTCGGAAAACATCGGTGACGCCTCGCCGGTGTCGGTGGCGGAAGTCAAGATCCTGGCCGGTGGCAGGGAGTATTACAAGGTGGCCGAGGGCGACGGTCCCGTCAACGCCCTCGATCGCGCGCTCCGCGAGGCCCTGCGCGAGTCCCATCCCCTGGTGGACCAGATCCATCTGACCGACTACAAAGTCCGCGTGGTCAATTCCCAGGCCGGGACCGCGGCGAAGGTGCGCGTCTTCATCGAGTTCTGCGACGAAGAGAAGACTTGGACCACGGTCGGCGTGAACGAGAACATCATCGAGGCCAGCTGGCAGGCCCTGATCGACGCCATCGAATACAAGCTCTACAAAGGTTGAACGTGAATCAGACGGACCCCGCGGCGCAGGAACTCCCCTCGGCTTATTCTCCGAAAGCGGTCGAAGACAAATGGTATTCCCTCTGGGAATCCTGCGGCCTCTTCACGCCCCAACGGACGGACGCTCCGCCTTACACGATCGTCATCCCTCCGCCCAACGTGACCGGCATCCTCCACATGGGCCATGCCTTGAACAACACCATCCAGGACATCCTCATCCGCTGGAAGAGAATGGCGGGCGCGCCGGCGTTGTGGGTGCCGGGGACCGACCACGCCGGGATCGCGACCCAGAATGTGGTCGAGAAGAAACTCGCGCGCGAGAAGAAGACGCGGTTCGACCTGGGACGGGAAAAATTCGTGGAAGAGGTCTGGCGGTGGAAGAAGGAATACGGTTCCACCATCGTCCGCCAACTCCGCAAACTGGGGTCTTCGTGCGATTGGTCGCGGGAGCGGTTCACGATGGACGAGGGCCTGTCCCGGGCGGTGCGCCACGCCTTTGTCCGCCTGTACGAGGACGGGCTCATCTATCAAGGGCACCGCATCATCAATTGGTGCCCGCGGTGCCAGACCGCCCTTTCCGATGAGGAAGCGCCGTATCAGGAAGTGGAGGGAAAGCTTTATTATTATCACTATCTTTCCAAGGACCCCGCGACCGGGGCGCTCGTAAAAGACGAAAAAATCATCATCGCCACCACGCGTCCCGAGACCATGCTCGGGGACACGGCGCTCGCGGTGAACCCCAAGGACCGCCGCTACAAAAAGCTCGAGGGGAAGGAAATCTATCTTCCGCTGCAGGACCGGCGGCTGGCCTTTATCAAGGACCCGCTCATCGACCCCAAATTCGGCACGGGGATCGTCAAGGTCACTCCGGCCCATGATCCCAACGACTTCGTGATGGGGGAGCGGCACCGCTTGGCTTCCATCAACGTGCTGCATCCGGACGCCCGGGTGAACGAGAACGGCGCCCCGTACCAGGGCCTGGACCGGTTCGAGGCCCGGAAAAGAATTCTCGCCGACCTGAAGGAAAAGGGCCTCTTCGTCAAAGAGGAACCGCACCGGCACAAGGTCCCGCATTGCTACCGCTGCCACACGGTGGTCGAGCCGTATCTTTCCAAGCAATGGTTCGTGCGCATGAAGCCGTTGGCGGAAAAGGCGCTCCAGGCGCAGGAGGAAAAAAGAATCAGGTTTTATCCCCAGCGGTGGACCAAGGTCTATCTCCACTGGCTGAACAATATCCAGGACTGGTGCATCTCCCGCCAGATTTGGTGGGGGCACCAGATCCCGGTCTGGTTTTGCGGCTCCTGCCAAAAGCCGTACGCTTCGGTGACGGATCTCACGTCCTGCCCGTCCTGCCATGGAGCCGACCTGAAGCAGGACCCGGACGTCCTCGACACCTGGTTTTCTTCCTGGCTGTGGCCGTTTTCCACGCTGGGCTGGCCCGACGACACCGCCGATCTGAAATATTTCTATCCCACCTCGGCGCTGGCGACGGCCCAGGAAATTATTTTTTTCTGGGTGGCCCGGATGATCATGGCCGGGCTTTATTTCATGAAGGAAGTCCCTTTCCGGGACGTGTACATCCACGGCACCGTCCGCACCGACAGCGGGCAGAAAATGTCGAAATCCCTCGGCAATGCCATCGACCCGCTCGAGCTCATTTCCGAAATCGGCGCGGACGCCCTGCGGTTCAGCATCGTCATGCTCACGGCGAGCGGCCAGGACGCGTATCTTTCGAAGGAAAAATTCGAGCTCGGCAGAAATTTCACCAACAAGATCTGGAACGCGGCCCGCTTTTCCTTTTCGAACCTGAAAGATTTCCGCGCCCTGCAGCCGGGGTTTCTCCCGCCGCTCAAGGGCCTCGGCGTGGTGGACCGCTGGATCGTCTCCCGCCTTGAGCACGTGATCCGCGAAGTGGACGGCGCCCTGGCGGCATACCGTTTTAACGACGCGGCGAGTGCCCTCTATCATTTCTTCTGGCATGACTTCTGCGATTGGTACCTCGAGCTGAGCAAGCCGGTTTTCTACGGAGAAGACCGGCCGGCGAAGGAGAAGACCTCGGCGGTGCTTTTGTTCGTGCTGGAGACCTATCTGCGGCTGCTGCACCCATTCATGCCCTTTTTAGCGGAGGAATTGTGGCAGAAGCTGCGCGCCTATTACCGCGACACGCAGTCGATGCCCGAATCGATTTTGACGGCCGCCTGGCCGGGCTTCGAGCGCAAAAAGGTTTCCGCTCCGGCGGAATTCGAGATGGGGCTCATGCAGCAGGCGATCGGCGGGATCCGGGACCTGAGGGCCAAGCTCAACATCCCCCCCGCGAAACCGATCGAGGCC
The DNA here is from genome assembly GCA_016209715.1 of Candidatus Omnitrophota bacterium. GTDB lineage: Bacteria > Omnitrophota > Omnitrophia > Omnitrophales > Omnitrophaceae > JACQVP01. The sequence goes on along the minus strand of JACQVP010000027.1, from coordinate 8,707 downwards.
GTGGTCCGGGTCGCTGATCCGGGCCTGCTCGAGAAGATCGGCCGGTTCGATGCCGCGATCCGCCATCTCGCGCGCCTGGAGTCGCTGTCGATCGTCACGGAGTTTGAACGGCGCCCCACGCACCTCAGCAATGTTTTCAAGGAAATGGAAATCTTCGTCCGCGTCGAAGGCGTCGTGGACCTGGCCGCGGAGCGGGCGCGCATCCTCAAGAAAATCGAAGAGGTTTCGAAGCTTCTCGACCAGCTGGCGCACCGCCTTTCCAACGCCGACTTCATCAGCCGCGCCCCGGAGGAGGTCGTCGAAAAGGAACGGGCCCGCCAGACGGAACTCCAAAAAATTCTCGGCGATTTGAAAGACAACCTCGCTTTGTTCGAGTCCGTCCGATGAAACTCGCGTTCACTCCGGACATCCTGGAGCTGGTGCGCATGGCGTTGCGCGAGGACGTCGGCGGGGGAGACCACACGACCGAGGCGCTGATCCCGGCCCGGGCCGCAGGGGAAGTGAATCTCGTCGCGCGCTCGAAGGGCGTCGTTTCCGGCTTGCCCATCCTGGTGAAGGTCTACGCCCTGCTCGACCGGCGCATCCGGGTGGCGCTCCTCAAGAAAGACGGCGATATCATCCGCGCCGGAACGACCGTCGCCCGGATCAGAGGCCCCCTTCGTTCGCTTCTCACGGGCGAACGCGTGGCGCTGAATTTCCTCACCCATCTGTCGGGCGTGGCCACCCTCACGCATCATTTCGTGCGGGAAGTGTATCCGTATCGGGTGAAGATCATGGACACGCGCAAAACCATGCCCTGCATGAGGGCGCTCCAAAAATACGCCGTCCGCTGCGGCGGGGGCGTCAACCACCGCATGAACCTCTCCGATGCCATCATGGTGAAGGACAATCATCTCGAGGCCGTGGGCTACGACTGGGAACATATCCGCCGCGCCCTCCGCGGGCAACGGAAAAGAACTCTGGTCGTGGAAGTGGACCATTTGTCATCGCTCTCCAAGGCCCTCAGTTTGAAACCCAACGTCGTCCTGCTCGACAACATGGGAGTCTCCGACGTCGAAAAAGCAGTCGCCTTCGTGCGCCGGCTGCGTCCCCAGACCCTGATCGAGGTGTCGGGCGGCATCCGCCTCGATTTCATCCGCCGCTACGCGCGGACCGGCGCCCAGCGGATTTCCATCGGGGCGCTCACCCATTCCGCGCCCCACCTCGATTTTTCCATGGAGCTGGCGCGGCCGCGCTGAGCCGGCCGGTTTGCATTTTCGGGTCCGCGGGGCTATATTTGCTTGGTGAACTTGACGCGCGCGATCATTTTTCTTTTCCTGCCTCTTTTTTTTCTTCCGGCCCGTCTCCGGGCCGAGCCGGCCAAGGAACTCCGGGTGGAAGGAATTGTTTATGATGATTCCGGGGAAGGGAATTCCGTGGCGGTGGTGGACGGGAATTTTCTCCGCCGGGGCGACACCTACGAAGGGTTCAAAATCCTGGAAGTGAAGACCGACCGGGTCCGCGCCGCCGCGGAAGACGGGACCGAAAAAGTATTTCGCATCCTCGGCGGGGGCCGGAAGGGCGGGACGGCCTCGAACGCCCCGACCGGCGCGAATTCACGCGTGGCCGCGCCCGCGTCGCCCGATGATGCGCCGATCCAGCAGGCCGTTCGAAAATTCCGCCAATTGCTGTCCGGCGGTTCGCGGGAAGGCGAGGAACCCGGGCGGCCGGGTTCCGGGATTTCGGATTCCCTGACGGGACTGTTCGGACTGGCCTTCGAGATCCGCGCCTTCTTGGATGTCCGCAGCGTGTATGTCGCCTACGGGGCGTTTTATCTGAAAGAAGGAAGGCCTCCGAAAGACTTCGGCGAGCTGGCCCAGTCCCGGCTCCTTCCCAAGGATTTTGCCGACGGGGCGAACGGCCCCTACGAATTCACGATGGCCGGCACGGCCGAGCGGTTCGCGATCGAGGCCCGTCCCGTCAACGCCAAGGTGCCCCTGAAATATTTTTACGTGGACGAGGACGGCGTGGTCCGCGTCGCCAAAGGCCGGCCCGCGGATTCCGAAAGCCCCTCCGTGAGCGCGTCCAACATGCTGGGCTGGTCGCTGTGAGCCTTTTGTAAACCCCTCCGGCCGATGTTATACTTTCCGCAAGGTTAGCTGTTTGTCCTCATCATGCTGAACGGCATCTGGAGAGATTATTTAAGAGCACTTTTATCGAAGGACAAAGAGCGCGCCTGGCGCGTCGTCGCGAACGAATTGGCCGGCCCCGTCAGCACGGAACGGATCTATCTCGATTTGATTGCCCCTGCCCAAAGACGTCTCGCCGAGCTCGTCCGCAACAAGCGAATTTCCCCCGGGGACGAAAAGATCGCAACCGCGGTCACCGAATTCATCGTTTCCAGGCTGTATCTGATTCTGGTCAAGCATGCGGTCGGCCTGCGCCGGGCCCTGGTGGTCTGTTCTCCGTCCTCTTCGCGCGAATTGGGCGCCCGGGTCATGGCTGATTTCCTCGAATCGGACGGCTGGCGGGTGCGGATGCTCGGGGTGGGGCACCGCAAGAGGGATATCGTCCGCAGTGCGGAATGTTTCCGGCCCCGGGCCGTTTTCCTTTGTCCGGCGTTCTCCCGCAATTGGAGGGAAGACCGGACGCTCGCGGTCAATATCCGGAAGGCCGCGCCGAAGTCCGCCCTTTTCGCGGGCGGCGATTATTTTTTGGCCTCCTGGTCCGTCTTTGACCGCGCCGCCAGGGCATTCCGGCCGGTGGCCGATGCCGTTCCGCGGGACGCCTTGGAAGGCGTGATGCAGGCGCGGCATTTCCTGGAACCCCGCGGGGGCGCTCAAGCCGCTTGAACTTCCCGGCGATTCATATTAAATAGGAAGGCATGACACCGTTCCGATTGGTATCCATTTACCGGCCCGCCGGGGACCAGCCCGCCGCGATCGAGAAAATCGTCGGGCACTTCCAAGCCCAAAACGAGGTCATCCTGCTCGGCGTCACCGGCTCGGGCAAGACCTTCACCATGGCGAACGTGATCCGGGAAATGGGCCTGCCGACGCTCGTCATTTCCCACAACAAGACTCTCGCGGCCCAGCTGTACGCCGAGCTGAAGGACTTCTTTCCGGAAAACGCCGTCGAATATTTCGTGTCCTATTACGATTACTACCAGCCCGAGGCCTACATCCCGCACACCGACACCTACATCGAAAAGGACGCCTCCATCAACGATGACCTGGACCGGCTCCGTCTGGCCGCGACGAGCTCCATCCTCTCGCGGGAGGACACCATCATCGTTTCGAGCGTGTCGTGTATTTACGGGCTGGGCTCTCCCGAAGACTGGATGGGGCTCTTGATCCAGCTCCGGACCGGAGAAGCGTCCGGGCGGGAGGAGTTCATGAAGAAACTGGTGAGCGTTCAGTACGAGCGGAGCGAAAAGGAATTTCAACGCGGCACCTTCCGGGTCCGGGGCGACATTGTCGACGTCTTTCCTTCCTATGAGGAGGCGCCCATCCGGGTGGAATTCAGCGGCCGGAAAGTGGAAAGAATCACCCAGCTCGAGAAGTCGACCCACAAGACCCTCGCCGCTCTGGAGAAGATCGCCCTTTATCCCGCCAAGCATTTCGTCACCCCCTCCGACCGGCTCAAGCAGGCCGTCCTTTCCATTGAGGAGGAATTGGCGGAGCGTCTCCGGGAGCTGGGGCGGCAGGGAAAGCACTTGGAGGCCAAGCGGCTCGAGTCCCGCACGCGCTATGATTTGGAAATGCTCGAAGAGGTCGGGTACTGTTCCGGGATCGAGAATTATTCGCGCCATCTGTCCAACCGCGAGCCGGGCTCGCGCCCCTACACCCTGATCGATTATTTCCCCAAAAATTTTCTTGTCATCATCGACGAGTCCCACGCCACTGTGCCGCAATTGCACGGCATGTACCAGGGGGATTTCTCGCGGAAAAAAACGCTGGTGGACCACGGCTTCCGCCTGCCGTCGGCGCTCGACAACCGGCCGCTCAAGTTCCAGGAATTCGAACGCCTGGTCCCCAAAGGCCTGTATGTGTCCGCCACGCCGGGGCCGTATGAGTTCAGGCGGACGCGGGCCGTGGTGGAACAGCTGATCCGTCCGACCGGACTCATGGACCCGGAAATCGAAGTGCGTCCGAGCGAGGGGGAAATCGATGACCTCATCCATGAGGTCAAAGCGCGCGTGGCGAAGGGAGAAAGGACGCTCGTCACCACGCTCACCAAGCGGATGGCCGAGGACCTGTCGCGCTACCTCAAGGACGTCGGCATCAAGGTCCATTACCTCCATTCGGAATTCGACGCCATCGAGCGGGTCGAGATCCTACGGGATTTGCGCTTGCAGAAATACGATTGCGTGGTGGGCATCAATCTTTTGCGCGAAGGGCTCGATCTGCCGGAGGTTTCGCTGGTCGCGATCCTCGACGCCGACAAAGAAGGATTCCTTCGCAGCGAGACCTCGCTCATCCAGATCGCGGGGCGGGCCGCGCGCCACATCCGCGGGCGGGTGCTGATGTACGCGGACACGGTCACGGACTCCATGAAGCGCGCCATCCAGGAAACCGAGCGGCGCCGGCGGATGCAGGAGCAATTCAACCGCGAGCACGGGGTGACTCCGCGGGGCATTCAAAAGGCCATTCGCGAAGGGATCGAAAAAGTGCGTGAGGCGGAAGGCGTCGTGCTCGAGGCGGTCGGCGAGAGCCGGGAAGAGCACGAGTTGAAAAGCTATTTAGATTATTTGCGCGAGCGCATGGCGCGCGCCGCGAGCGCGCTGGATTTCGAGAAGGCGGCCCGGTTCCGCGACCAGATCATCAAAATCGAAAACGAATTGAAACAAAGCGCTTGAGGCGCTAATAAAACTTTGTATAATTGAACGAATGAACGGGGACACTATAAAACTGATCGACGAACACAAGCTCGTCGCGTTGATCCGCACGTCGACGCCGGAAGACTCCGAGGCGCTCACCCAGGCCCTCTATGACGGCGGCATCCGCGTCTTTGCCGTCGCCGTGAATATACCCCAGGCCCCCCGCCTCATCGAAAGCCTTTCCAAGAAGGACGGTGTCGTGGCCGGCGCGGCCTCCGTGATGGACGGCGAAATCGCCCAGAAATGCATCAACGCGGGGGCGCGGTTCATCTCTTCTCCCGTGACCGACCGGGACGTGATTTACGTGGGCCGGAACAGCGACGTGACGGTGATCCAGGGCGCGCTGACGCCGACCGAAATCATAGACGCGGTGAAACTGGGCGTCGACATAGTCTCTGTCTATCCGGCCGATTTGCTCGGCGGACCGGCCTATCTGAAATCGCTGAGAGGGGCATTCCCTTCCGTGAAACTCCTGCCCACCGGCGGCGTCACCTGCGAGAACGCCGTCGAATACCTCAAACTGGGCGCGGCCGCGGTGCTGCTCGGCAACGGGGTGCTGGAAAAAAGCCTCATCCGCGCCAACAGCTGGGACGTCCTGAAGGACCGCGCGCGCCAGCTCATCGAAAAAATCGAATCTCTCAAGGCCGTGAAATAAGGTTCCGGAGCGCCCATGGAACCCATCTTGATCGGAAAATCGATTTGCCAGGACCCCTCTAAATTCCTGCAGCGGGAATGGCTGGAGACCAACCGCCTGGGCGGTTATTCGTCCTCGACCGTCGCATGGGTCCACACCCGCCGCTATCACGGCCTGCTCGTCGCGGCCTTCAAGCCCCCGGTGGAACGTTATGTCCTGGTCTCCGCCCTCGAAGAGGCCGTCGAAATAAACGGCGAGAAATTCTACCTTTCCGCGCACGTGTATCCGGGCACGATCTATCCCCGGGGCTACGAGTATCTGAGCCAGTTTTCCGTCGAACCGTTTCCGACCTTTGTGTACGAAATCGGGGACTTGAGAATCCAGAAGACGGTTTTCATGCCCAACCGCGAAAACTCAGTGGCGGTCTCTTACAAATTGCTGGGCTCGGCCGCGGACGTGAAACTCTCGGTCTCGCCCCTTCTTGCCTACCGCGATTACCATTCGCTCACCGTGGAAAACTCCGTGTTGGACGGAAACCTCGAGACGGCCAAAGGGTCGATCCGGATCCAGCCCTATCCCAATCTTCCGCCCGTCCATTTCATGCACAATGCGGTCATCACCGACAAGAGCGGGTATTGGTACAAGAATTTCGAATATCTGCGCGAGATGGAACGCGGGTTGGATTACCGGGAGGATTTGTACAGCCCCTTCACCCTCATTTATTCGTTTCACGGGACGGACGAAGTTTTTCTCTGCGCTTCCACGCAAGCCAAAAAGGATTTTGATTTTTCGGACGCCATGGATGCCGAGCTCGAAAGACGGATGCGTCTCCAGGCCGCTTGCCCGATCAAAGAACGTCTTTGGTCCTATCTGTGGCAGACCGCCGACAGCTTTGTCGTGGACCGGCGCGGGGGCGAGCGCGGGCTGATCGCCGGTTATCATTGGTTCGGGGACTGGGGCCGCGACACCCTGATCTCGCTGCACGGCCTTCTTTTGATACAGGGCAAATATGCCGACGCCCGCGACATTCTGCTTTCCTATTCCAGCTACGTGAATCAGGGGATCCTTCCGAACCGGTTTCCCGATGTCGGCGACACGCCGGAATACAACACGGTCGACGCTTCGCTCTGGTACATCCATGCGGTGCACGAGTATCTGGAGTATTCCGACGACGTCCAGACGGCCGAGACGCGGTTGTATCCGGTGGTGAAGAAGATCCTCAAATTTTACCGCGAGGGCACGCATTTCGGGATCCGGATGGCGGCCGACGGGTTGATCGAGGCGGGCTCCGGGTCGATCGCGTTGACCTGGATGGACGCCCGGGTCAGGGAAGTGCCCGTAACGCCCCGGCACGGCAAACCTGTCGAAATCAATGCCCTTTGGTATAACGGGCTCATGATCGGCGCGCAGTTGGCCGCGAGGTTCGGCGACGCTAAGCTCAAGGCGGAATACGAGGCGCTGGCGGCCCGGGTCAAGGAGAGCTTCAACCGCCTGTTTTGGTCCGAAGAGCGCCACAGCTTATATGACGTCTTGACGGCCGATGGGAGCGACTCTTCTCTCCGGCCGAACCAAGTCCTGGCCATCAGCTTGCCGTTCGCCGTGCTGGAGGAAAGAAGATGGAAGGAAGTTTTACGGGTCCTGGAAGACGAATTGCTCACGCCCTATGGATTGCGCACCCTCTCGCCCAAAGACCCGCGCTATATCGGCCGTTACGAAGGGGACGCCGATCGCCGCGACAGCTCGTACCACCAAGGCACGGTGTGGCCCTGGCTCCTGGGCCCTTTTGTCGCGGCCTATTTGAAAGCCTTCGGCCCCAGCAAAGAAGTGAAATTGAAGATGAAGCGGCGCCTGGATATGCTGCTTGAGCACATCGAAGATTATGGTTTAGCGAGCGTTTCCGAAATCTTTGACGGCGATCCGCCGCACACGCCCCGGGGCTGTGTTTCCCAAGCTTGGAACGTGGCCGAGCTGCTGCGGGTTTACGAATTGCTCAAGTCAGACGAGGCTAAGTTCTTTCAGCCGCAAGAGTTCAGCTTGCGCTGAAGATCCCGCTCCTTCCGCCGAATTTTTTTTGACAAGCAAAAACCTTTTGATATAATTAAGTTTTGTCTTTTCAGCACGTTACATCATTTTCAACCCGCGAAATCCGAGGAGGGACGACCCCGTTGGCTTTCAGGAGCAAGAGTCTTTTCGCCTTTTTTTTGCTGTTAGGCATGATTTTATCGGTCGCCGCGCCGGACGCCCACGCGATTTTTTTGGGCGAGATCAAACCGGGGCTGCGTTTTGTCGAGCAAAATAAGAAATCCGGTTACTTTCTTCATGTCCCCGAGGGGTTCACGCAGGAGAAAAAATGGCCGCTGATCCTGGGGTTCGCCGAATGGGGAACGGACATCAAAAAATACGCCGAATCCTGGGCGGGCGAGGCCGACCGGCAAGGTTACATCGTGTTGTGTCCTCAATGGTGGAAGTCGCGCGACGCGGTGCCTGACAAAGGCGACCGCTGGATCCTCCGGATCATGAGCAAGATCACCAAGGAACTGAACGTGGACCCTGCCAAAATTCTGGTGACCGGATTCGCCGATGGCGGGGATTACGCCTATTATCTGGCCCTTCGCTATCCGAAGCGCTTCGCTTCCGCGGCGGTGCTGGGCGGCGCGCTCGGCCGCAATTTTGACAATCTCATTTTTTACGGTCGAGTACGAAGGAAGCCCGTATCGTTCTTCATCCGGAACGGGAAGAATGATCTGGCTTTGGAAGACCGCCAGCACACCTGGGAAAGTATCCACAAGGAAGTCGCCAATCTGAGAAAACTGGGATTGGACGTGGATTACGGGGAAATTGACGGTCTCGGGCATGAATACCGGAAAGATTTTAATCCCCAAATCATCGATTGGTTTGAAACCAAATATAAGGGTTGAAAAAATGAAAATGAAAGGCGCTGAAATTCTCATTCGTTGTTTGGAAAAAGAGGGAGTGGATTACGTGTTTGGGCTTCCCGGCGGAGCAATCCTCCCGACTTTTGACGCCCTGTATGATTCGAAAAAGCTGAAATTCATCTTGGTCCGCCACGAACAGGGAGCGTCCCACATGGCCGACGGCTACGGCCGGGCGACCGGGCGGCCGGGCGTGTGCATGGTGACTTCGGGGCCGGCCGCGACGAACACGGTCACGGGGCTAGCCACCGCGTACATGGATTCGGCCCCCATGGTCTGCAT
>JACQVP010000026.1 GCA_016209715.1 Candidatus Omnitrophota bacterium | reverse complement strand
TTTTTTTAAAATTTTATGAAAATATTGGGAGGAAAATAAGTTACGTGATCAGGCCGCCTTGGCAATCGCGGCGGCGGCTTCAGCAGCCTGAGTAATAGAGGTGATAAACCCGTTCAAACTGAGTTCGATTTTGTTGTCAACGACGAAACCCTGGGACAGAAAATCTAATCCGAGATCTCCCAGGAACTTCGTGAACTCTCCGTTTTTGTTCGCCAAAATCTCCCGTCTTTCGTCCGCCGATTTGAGCGCCAAATGGAAGATAATCAGGAAGACGGCGTCCAGAACTTGTTTCTTCAACTTTTCCGGAACATTGTTGATCTGGGTCAAGACCGGCTTGAGCGCATTCATGAAATCGGCGTCCAGATTCAGCGCGGCCTCGGAAAAAACGTAATAGGGCTGTTCCCCGCTCCGAAGGAGAAGACTCGCGGTCCGGTCGACTTTCTTGAGGGCGACTTCCGCCCGGGCCGGGTCCATGACCTGCTGGACCACATTGAACCCGCGAAGACCCTCCCGGCTCAGTTTCTGCTCCTTGGTGTGCAGGATCACCAGGCGATCGACATGGTCTCGGTACTCGACCAGCGAATCGATCACCCGCTGCATGTCGTTGCCGGCATGACTCAGCACGAGAAACAATTTCATCGCCTTCAGCCGCGGACTCAACGCGTCCCGCGCGTCCGCAATCAACGAATCAAAGGCCCGGATATCCGCCTCGGTCAAATCGGCGGCCTGACGCGAGGCTGCGGCATCCAGCGAAGGCGCGCCAAAATCACCCAGCACGGCGCGTCGCAGGACTTGGGCCAAGGCCGCCCGATTCTCGGGATTATTCAATTCAGCCGGCAAAATGGCGGCCAGCGCGTCATTCTCAAGATCCAGGGCAGCTCTGACAAGATCCTCCGCCGCCGTGAGTTTACTGAGATATTCCTCTGAATTTGATTTCAACGAATCCCGGATCCGGTCCGCATGGTTTCTCGCCAAACCGGTCAGCACCGTCCTCACTTCTTCGATTCCTCCCCTTTCATAGGCCCTGGAAACCTCGCCCGCCAGGGCATCAGCCGGAAGGCCCGTGATGTCACGTACGGACTGCTCGGCCCCCAGCGAAACCGCCACCGGAGCGTCTGCCTGAGTCGAGCCGCCCCGGTCCGCCACGATAAGATTGGATGGCTTCCGGGCTTCGGTTTCGGACGGGCTTGCGGCTTGCGGGTCGACGATTTCCAAGATGCCGCCGAAACTCTCGAAACCCGGAATCTTCCCATGCGCCAAACCCCATAACGTGACCGTGCTGTCGAGAGATTTTCCGTCCACCTTACGGGACACCTTGATCTCTCTCGGCCCATGCACGGTGAAGAGAACCGTGTCGCGAGTGATCCCTCCGCGGCCGACCAGCACGTCCCCTTCCGCGTCGGATCGAAACCGGATCCCCGAGCGGTAGAAGCGCACACTCTCGGAGTCACGCGGGTTAAAAGCCCCGTCGCCCTTCGGTTTTGCCCCGGCCAGGATCCCGAAACTTTCGTCGATGGCGCTCACATTTTTCAAACGGACGAAGCCGGTTTCCTGAGCGGCGAAAAATTCGGGGAACAAATCGCCCGCTTTCACTTCTACATCCGACAGGCCGTCGCCGTCATACAGGGTTTGAGGATTCTCGATCATCCGGTCGATCGCCGCGGCGTCCGCACCCGGGGCGAGCTGGGCCTTTAGAACATCTCGCAACCGCTCCAAAACTCGTCCGTCGCGGAGGGCCTCCTCAATCGCGCTTCGCGCTCTGGCCATCGCGTCCGCATCCCCGGAATATTTTCCGGTATCCACGAGCACTCGCGCCGCGAGCTCAATCGCCAGCCGGGCGTATTCGTCTCTTTCCCCCTTCAGGATCCCTATGATCTTTTCCACGAATTGTGCGCGGCCGATCAGGTTGGAATGAGGGATGTCGTTATTGACCACCACCCCGCGGAAATTTTTGAAGTAACCCAAATCCGTCAATTTCTTCGCCACATCGGCCATGAATTCGGTGGCCCGGATAGTCTCTTCGCGGCTCTTCCCGAGTTTACTCGTCCGGCCGTCGAAAACCAGGACCTGCGTGCCTAGCGCCCGGTTCGCGGCAACGGAAATCCTTTTGCCAAATATACTTGCGACGACGAGAGAAGCGACATCCATGGTCTTCGACGCGCGACGCGCCTCCATCATTTTCTTATCGACGGGGGCCATTTGCTTAGTCTGTCCGGTGACGAACATTCCGAGATCGCGTAGATTCGCGGTCAGCGTGTCGGCCGGCAAATCCGTTTTTAAGCCGGGAACGGCGAGCCAGGTATCAATGGTCCCGGGTCTTCCGTCCGAGGCGATTTTGGGATTGGCCAGCTTGTTGGCCGCCGGGTCCGCCCAGGTCGCCAGGACGGACACCAGCGTCGGAAGGATATTACCGACTCCGCCGGTAGAAGCGACATCGTAAATTTCGGTGTCCGCGGGCAGGAACGAAAAATCAGGGGCCGTCTCGCCCGAATTCTTGATCGCGATGGCCATGGCCACGGTTTCATCCACGGTCATTCCGAACGAGCGCACCGCGTTGAAAAAGTCCACCATAGCCTGCTCGGCAGTCTGATCGCCCGCGGGACTTTTATAGTAGGCGGATACAATGGCGCTCACCAGATCACCGTCCTGAGCCGCGCCTTGGGAGGCGGTTTTCAGCCTTATGAATTCCTCCACCCTTTGCTGTAAAATCCCGAGCGACTGGGCCATTTTCCGGGCGTTCTCCGGAAGTTCCTTGAATACGTCCTCCTCGCTCGCCGTCCCCACCAGCTCCTCTCTCAGCTCCCGCACCGCGCTCGTCTCCCGGCCCACTCCCTGGTTGAACAGCCCCAGGAACTTCATGATGTCTTCCCGGTTCACCAGCTGACGCATCTCGTTCGGTTTCTTCTCTTCCTCCGGGCGCATCCGCACCCCCGCTTCCACGTAGGCCGCCCGTCCCGCGTCACCCGTAAAATCATAAGCGCCTCCGATCGGCGTCGCCACGAACTTCCCCTTCTTCAAACGGTTCTTGTTGAGCGACAATAAATAATAGTCCCCCACCTTGATCATGAATAGTCCCGCCGGGCTCGTCCGCACCTCCGGCACCTCCGGCAGCGCCGTCAAATCATCCAGAGACGCCCCTTCCAGGATCGCCGGCGCATTGTCCCCGATCGTCACCTTCTGCCCCACGAAATCGCTCGGAATAATTCCCATGTCCGCTGACAGCACCAGGTCGACTTTTCCCGCTTTCGCCTTCTCGATTGTCTCCCGGTTCAAAAGCAGGATGTGCTTACGCGGATTCTCCCGAATCTGCCGGATCACCTCCTGCTCTTCCGCCTCCGTGAGCTCCAGGTTGAAGATCTCGAAGATCCTGAGCGTCGCCTTCCCTTCCGCGCCCGCCCGGTCCGTCCCCTTCTCCGGCACCTGATAAAGCGTCGACACGTAACCCGGCCGCGCCTTCAATGCCTCCGAGACCGCCGCATCTCCCAGAGAGGATGCGAATGCCAAGTCTGCGACACGGACGGTGGCCCCATGATCAAACACGTAGCGTTGAATCACGCCGAGAAGAGTGCCGGGAGCGGCCCGGTAGGCGTATCCCTTCCGCAATTGCGCATAATACGGATTGTCCGATCCGAAAGTCTGGTTGAGGTAATTCAAATATTCCGCCAACGCCGACAGGTATGTTTCATCATATCTCCGGTCGCTGTTGAGTCCGGACAAACGCGCGAAAAGCTCCTTTCCTCGCGCGACCTCGGGAGAATCCTCCTTCGGCAGATTGTCCGCGATGGCGCGCAGGCTCTTGGCTTCCGCGGACCAGCCGTAGAACCATCTTTTCTTCCCGTTCTCCGCCAGCATGCGTTCCAATTGGGCCGCGATCTCTCGATAATCTCCCGCTCTCAAGTATGCGTCCAGCATGACCTCCGTGCGCAGATTGTCCCGGCCCTGGATAAACGGAAGGATTTGGTCTTTGATCCGCTGCTGGGCCTCTCCCAACGATTGAGCGTTGGCACGCGCTTTTAAATCCCGGGCCTGTTCAGCGGAAAGGTAGAGCCGGGTATCGGCAGACACGGGCGAAAGCACCAATTCACGCCTTTCGGCATCCATCGTCGCGACAAACCGCCCGGGATACGTGTAACTCGTGCCGGGCGTGACGAGTCCTGCAGCTACGCGGAAATTGCCGTCACTTTCCTTGAGGATGGACACGACTCCCGTCGCCCCCGTCCCCGGGACACTGTCCAGAAGCAGAACGGGGGTCTGGGTAGAAAACAGCGTGACCGGGATCCGCACTCCCGCCGCGATAGCCACGGCCTCTTCGCCAAAAACGGTTTCCGGCCGGGTAACGTCCAAGTCCTTGATGGAGACCTCCTGTCCGAGCGAAGCCCCGCCGTTCGCCCGCACCTGGGAGGCAAGTTCGTCCCCGGCCACGGGATAACCGCGGAGTTCGGCGCCCGAGGTGATGCCGATTCCCTGCGCGTTGCCGGATGTAAACAGAGTGATATGTGCCGCGGTCCGGTCAAACGTCCCGTTCGGCAAATTGAGGCGCGTTTCGAGATTTGAAAAGAATTGGTCCAAGCCGTCCACCGTGACCTCTTCCACGACGCTGCGTCGCGGCGACGGCTCGTTGGGATAAGCTTTTTCCACCGCCCGGAAAACCCCGCTGCGCGTCACCCGGAAGTTGATGCCGGCCACGGCCTCCGTCAGGACCTGGTTCGCCGCGTCCTTGGCGGCCTTTTTGTCCAGGTTGAGCTGCTGGGCAACGATATCGATGAATTTCTTGTCATGGACCGGGGAACTTTCCGTCAGGCCGACAAACTTGCTAAACCCCACCAGCGTGACATGGAATTCTTCCTTGGGCTGATACTCGCCGAAGGCTCTGAGAGGCGCGGGCAATTCCAGATTGAGGAGTACGGTCTGGTTCTTGGTGTTCACCGCGGCCTCGGCGCCCAGCGACTGACCCTTCGGCCCGGGAATGCGAATCTCCGGAGTGGCCGCCACGCGCACCCAGCCTCCCGCCTCGCGGCGCACCTCCCGCCACATTTCGTCCCCGTTCACGAGCGACCTTTGGAGATAATGCTTCGAGAACGTGCCCGTCCCGGCCTCGAAATCGTAGCTGACATAGACCTCGTTCTCAGGGTCATAGGCGACCCCGAGCCGGTTATTGCTCACCCGCAGAATATCGCGGGTGCCCGCGTAATCGTGATCGGCATTCGGTGCCTGAGATTCGCCCGACTCCAGGGATGCCAAATCCCGCCCCATCGTCGTCCAGGCGAGCAGTTCGTGAATGCTTTGAAAGTAGCTGAAGGGCATCTCGAAAAGGTTTCTCATGAAGTCCAGCAGCTTCTGAGGGTCCTGAGGAAGATCGTCCAGGCTAACGCTGTCTATGCCGGCGATGGTGAGCGCCTTTTCGATCGCCTCCCACAACTCCTCGGTCAAAGGGATCAGTCTTTGCAATCGGTTTGTTTTGCCGAGAGCGATCCAGGCCTCCCGCCCCATCACGGGCTCCCACGTGTCCGCCAGGATGCGCTTGCTCATGCTGCGCTTGTGACCCAGGATCTCATGGACCACCGTCTTCAATATTTCGCTCTCGTCAAAGCCAAAGGCCTTGCCCAGCGGCGCGAACTGCGTCATTCCGATGCCTCCGCCCACTTCGGAATCCGTCATGCCCTGGAACCCCTTTACGCCGCCGTCCGTCTTGGTCACTTCGAAGGCCACCGGGCCGGCCAATTCCCAGGTCATCTCCGGCGGCATCTTTTCCAGTGCCGCGACGACCAGCTCCGCGTAAGTCAGGCCCTGTGTTCTCTCGAGAAAATTGGACCAGTTGATGGGCCGGCTCACGATCAGGAGCACGTTCTGACGCCGGGCCCTTTCCATCAGCGGGAGCAACTCCGGGCGGTCCAGATTTGAAAGGGCGGCCCGCTGTTTTTGACGGACAATTTCCCGCCTCGCGGGGTCCGTCTGTTTGGCCGGGTCAAGATAGCGCAGAATATGATTCCGAATCTCCTGCCTCAGGGCCGTCCCGGTCCGGACCGAGGACACGTCCGGCACCAGCGCCTTCGTCAAATCGATAAATCCGTCGGTGGTTTTCGGCAACTGGCTGTAATCGGGCCGCACCGCCCCGAAATCGCGCGAGGACAGGCTCTTCTGCAGCTCGATGCGGAGCGCCGAACCCGAAAAGTTCGAGACGGTGACCCGGTTGTTTGCGGCATCGTATTGGACTCGGTATCCGCCCAAGACCCGGCTCGCCTCGAATCCGAGTACGCTTTGACCTGCCACCGGAATGTCTTCGGCCGCGACATATACATTACCCGGCAATGCGAACCCCGTACCGCTGGCCCCCTCCACGACGTGCAAGGTCCCGTTGCGGATGAAGTATTGCGTGAGCGCCGCCTGCTGGTCTCCCACGACCGCCGTGACGTTGAAGGGCTGGGTAAAACCAAACACGGCCTGCTGGTTCGGGGCCAGATCGTGCGTCTTCTCATCCTCCAGATCAATGACTGCCTGGCGGCGCGAAGGTATATTTCCCGTGTTGATTTGGCTCACCAGGCTCTCGCCGAAATCGTCTCCCTGATCCTTCAGAAAATCGCGGCGCACCTCGATTTCGGTCTTATAGGAGGACCCGAGGTCCGAAAACTTGACGGAGCCGCCAATGATTTGTATCTCGACGTGACCGGTCTGCAAATAGCCGGGGATATATTGTTCCGTGCCCACGTCATAGCCGGGCCGCGGCCGGGTCCTCTCCGCCCCGCGGGAAATCCGTCCTTCAAAAGCCTGCCGCGGCAGATAAACCGGCGTCCCGCTTTGGCCAAAGGCGATAATACGCCACTCCCCATCGGCATCGTCGACCTGGCGGTATCGTTCTCTGGGAATGGGAGTGCCGACCTCGCCCTCCAAATCAACGGCCCGGCCGTCCGCGACCTCGCTCATTCGGGCATATCCGCGCTTGAGAATGAGCGGCACTCCTTCCTTCAAGGTGACTCCGTCGAGCCGCGACCATTTCCCATCCAAAAAAATAGACAAGGCATACTCGCGCACTCCCGTCTCCTCGAGCCGAAAGGTGAGATTCGCGAGGGCGAACCGGTTGATTTGAGAAACCGGCAGGGTCTCCGTTTGTATCTTCCGCGCCTCCACGCTCTGAAACGGGCTGATCTCATGCCGGATGATGCCCCCGATGGCCTTGGCCTCATAATCGCCCCGGCCGAAATCGGCCGGCCGCGTAGGGGGCTGGACCAGTCCGCCAAGGGACTGCGCCGCCCTTGACTTCAAGCGGTCCACTTCAGCGCGGATCATCTTTTTAAAACCGCGGATGCTCGCTCCATAACTTTCCGGGATGTAGTTCAAGGCATAATTGCCGTCGGAATTATATGCCGCCAGCTTTTGAACCGCCTGCTCTATTGTCAACCCGGCAACCTCAGCGCTCGCGGATGGCAGTTCCCCCTCTTGAGGGACCGTTACCGTCACAATGTAGGTCCCGTCATCAGCTTTTCTGGCGCTAAATTCGTATCCTTTCAAATACGACTCGGCCTCTCTCTTGAAGGTAAAATCGTCCCAGGAAAGCGTGAACGGCTCCCCCCTTTCAAGACGCGCACCGACCTCGCCAAGGGAAGTTCCTCGCGGCGGTCTCTGGATAAGATCACGGTACTGACTGGGCACTCGGGGGGCTGCGGCATAAGTTTGGGTATCCCTGTCAATCCCCACTTTGATGGCTCGCAGCACATTTTCCGTCAACCCCATCTTCGCGATTTCTCTCATTAATTCGTCGCGATCGGCTAAACGATAGTTCACACGGCCCAACTCAGAGAGCGCAAAGATCAATTCCATGGCATCGCTGCCGGCTAATTCGAGCGAATTGAGCGCTTGTGGGGAGTAAATCAGTGATTCGACTTTTTGCGGATCCGTAATCCCTCTGCTGCGATCACGTTCCAGATATTGACCGGCCATTCTAGGAGCAGCGACGTACGTTTGGGTTTCGCGGTCAATCCCGATATTAAGGGCCCGCAGCACATTTTCCGCAAGTCCCATTTTTGCGATTTCACTGATCAAATTTTCGCGATCATCCAGGCGATAGTTCACGCGGGTCAATTCAGCAAGCGCCAGGATTAATTGGATACGGTCATTACCGGTTAACGAAAGGGCATCAATAGGTTGCGGGCTATACAAAAGAGCCTCCACTTGATCAAATTCCGAAATTACTTTCTCGAACCCCAAAGACCCGGCCTGGGCAATGTAGCTC
>JACQVP010000025.1 GCA_016209715.1 Candidatus Omnitrophota bacterium | reverse complement strand
TGGGAGTTCCAGGGGAGGGTGCTGTTAATTTTAACTCATTTATATTGAATATGTTACGAACTGAATCATTCTGGCACAAGAACGATTTTACCAAAGAACTGCCTCTTCAGCATCTTGTCCTGCCCTGCCCTGGCTTCCTTCAAAGGGAAAACTGTGTCAACAACCGGCTTCAATTCCCCATGCTCGACCAGACGCAGGACCTCGTGCAATTCGTTGATGCCTCCCATGTAAGATCCCAAGATGGTCAGCTGCCGCGCGAAGAGAAATCGCAAATCGATCTTGGCTTCATTGCCGCTGGTCGCACCGCAAGTCACCAGCCGGCCCCCCTTCGCCAGGCTTTTCAGGCTCTGGGTCCAGGTTTCCGGGCCGATGTGTTCGAAAACCACAT
This sequence comes from Candidatus Omnitrophota bacterium, assembly GCA_016209715.1. GTDB lineage: Bacteria > Omnitrophota > Omnitrophia > Omnitrophales > Omnitrophaceae > JACQVP01. The sequence continues at coordinate 2,944 of JACQVP010000025.1, read as the reverse complement.
CCACGCCGCGGCCATTCGTGATTTTCCGGACTTCCTCCACAAAGTCCGTTTCCTGGTACAAAATCCCATGATCGGCCCCCAGGCCCTTGGCTTTTTCCAGCTTGTCGCGGCTTCCCGCCGTGATGATCACAGTCGCTCCGGCGCGCTTGGCAGTTTGAATGGCCGCCGAACCCACTCCGCTTCCCGCGGCGTGGATGAGCACGGTCTCGCCCTGGGCCAATCTGTCCCTCGTGACGAGCATGTGCCGGGCGGTGAGGAAAACGAGCGGGATCGAGGCCCATTCTTCGAACGAAAGCTTTTCGGAAACGGGTATGACCGATTGGGCCGGCGCGACGGCGAATTGGGCGTAGCCGCCGTGCCGGTGGAGCCCCATCATCCGGTAGTCGGCGCACAAGCTATCGTAATCTTTTTTGCAATACTCGCATTTGCGGCAGGATGAGCCGGGGCTCACGATCACCCGCGTGCCGGGCTTGAGGTCCCCCGCGTCCGGCCCGGTTTTCACAATTTCACCGGCTATGTCGGAGCCGGAAATATGCGGGAGCTGGATCGTCACCCCGGGCAATCCCTGGCGCTCCCAAATGTCCAGGTGATTGATTGAACAGGCGCGCACGCGGACCAATACCTCGCCCGGGGCCGGTTCCGGGTCGGGAACGTCCGTCCACTTGAGCTCCTCCAAACTGCCGTGCTTTTCAAAAATCACCGCTTTCATAGGTCCTCCAGGTTAGTTTCTTGAAGCACGAAATATTCTATTATACAATCCATCCACATGATTGAAATCGTCAATAAAAAAATCGAAGCCTACCTCGAGTCTCTGAGTCCCGCCAAAGACGCCGTTCTGAAAGAGATGGAAGCGCTGGCCTACCGCAAAAATTTTCCCATCGTGGGCCCTTTGGTCGGCAAATTCCTGCATCAGCTGGCCCGCATTGCGCGCGCGAACACCGTCTTCGAAATGGGGTCGGGCTTCGGCTATTCGACTTACTGGTTCGCGACCGCGATCCCCTTTTCCGGCTTCCTCTATCACACCGACAAATCCGCCGTGAATTCGAAATTGGCGCAGGAATTCCTCCGCAAAGGACGGCAGATGAACAAGGTCCGGTTCCTGGTGGGGGACGCCCTCGAACTGCTCGGCGAGACCAAGGGAACGTTCGACATTGTTTTTATCGACATCGAGAAGGAAGACTATCCGGCGGCCTACGAAAAGGCCAAAAAAAGAGTGGCCCCCGGCGGGCTGCTGATCGCGGACAATGCCCTTTGGTCCGGACGCGTTCTGGAAAAGACGGCGGATGAGGCCACGGAAGCGGTCAAGAAGTTCAACCATCTCCTTGCGACGGACAAAGATTTCCTTCACACCATCGTCCCTCTGCGCGACGGGCTTTCCGTCAATTACAAGCTGAAATAACTTTTATAGCAGGAACGTCACCGGCCCGTCGTTGAGCAGGGCCACTTCCATGTGCGCGCCGAACACCCCTTCGCTCACCGGAACTCCCGCGTCCCGCAAGCAGCGGGCCAGATCCGAAATCATCGCGGCCGCGCGCTCGGGACTCTCCGCGCCGTCAAAGCTGGGACGCAGGCCCTTTTTGCAGGAGGCGGCCAGCGTGAATTGAGGCACGAGCAGGACTTTCATTCGTCCTCCTCCTCTTCGGCCATCACGTCTTCAATCCGTTCCCGCCACTTTGAAAGGTGGAAATAATAGAGGCAGTCGTGAAATTTTCCCTGGCAGAATTCGCGGACGTAACCGGCCCGGAAGGCGGTCTCCTTGCCGGCCAGATAATCGCATTTGATCTCGAATTTAGGGTCTGCCGGAAAATAAGGGCATTGAGCCATGTCAGGGGTGCGGGACGAACCCGGCGAGGCGAGAGGCGGCCCATCCGAACACGTAGCCCAGCCCGGAGGCCAGAAGCCCGATGGTCAGGCTTTCCAAACCGCTCCGGAACCACGGCCGCCGGGTGAGAAAGGTCTTGAGGATGCCGACCGCGAACAAGCTCACCGCCGAAAAAAGCACGGTGTGAAGCATCGCGGTGTCGGAAGAGGCGTACACGAACGGGAGGATGGGAATGATCCCCGCCGTCATGAAAGAAAACCCCGTGAGAAAACCCACCTTGATCGGGTTGTCCATGCTTTCGTAGATCAGGCCGAGCTCTTCTTCCATCATGCACTTCAGCCACACCTTCGGGTCGGAAGTAATCTGGCGGACCACCGCTTCCAGTTCGGCGCCGACAAACCCCTTGGCGGCGTAGATGCGGCGGATTTCTTCCCTTTCCTTTTCCGGCATGTGCTCCATCTCAAAACGTTCGCGGGCGATCTCCGACTCGAAAAATTCACGCTGGTTTTTGGAAGAAAGGTAGGCTCCGAAGAACATGGAAAAACCGCCGGCGAGGACTTCGGCGAGCCCCGCGATCAAGATGATGCGCGGGTCGGGGAGCGCGGCGGACACGCCCATCACGAAGCCGACGGTCGACACCAGGCCGTCATTGAAACCGAACACGACCTCGCGGATGGCCTTTCCGCCGGGGGAATGCCAGTCTTCGTCGTGCTGGACCGGGGGCTTGCCGAAAATTTCTTTGAGATCCGCCATGCCGGATTATTATAACTCAAACAGGATTGGTTCCCACCAGCGAAATGTTATAAAATGCCCTTCATGCAAAACCGTTTGGCGGACGAACCGAGCCCGTATCTGAATAGCGCGGGACATCAACCCGTGCATTGTTACGCCTGGTCGGACGAGGCCTTCGAAAAGGCGCGCGAGACCGACCGGCCGATCCTTTTGGATATCGGCGCGGTGTGGTGCCACTGGTGCCACGTGATTGACCGGGAAAGTTACGATGATCCGGAAATTGCGCGCCTCATCAACGACCATTTCGTCGCCATCAAGGTGGACCGTGACGAGCGCCCCGACATCGACGCCCGCTATCAGATTGCCGTCAGCGCGGTGACCGGACAGGGC
>JACQVP010000030.1 GCA_016209715.1 Candidatus Omnitrophota bacterium | reverse complement strand
TTCCGCCTTCTGCAGGCCTTCGATGACCACCGAATCGTAAAGCAGGCCGAGGCGGTCGATCCTGCGGGAAAGATTCTGGTACCGGTCTCTCTGGGCCGGGTCCATTTCATCGAGCGACGCGCGCAGGCCGCCGGACAAACCCGCCAGTTCCTCCCGGAGCGACGTGATTTTGGCCCGGTAATCGGCCGCCTCCAAATCGAAGACCGCCGTGTCGAGACCGCCCAAAAGGGCGTCGAAATCGTTCCGCCGCGCCTGATAGCCCCGCGCGGCGCGCACTTCCTCTATTCCCTTCTCCAGGTTGCTGCGCAGGACCCGGAGGTTGACGCCCTCGCGCGCCAGCGCCGGGCGGATTTTCTTTTCCAGTGCCTGGAGTTTTCTCTTGGCCTCACTCTCCGGCAACGCGTCCGAACCGAGCGCGGCGGCCCTCGGCCGGGCGCCCGCCTGTAAACGAAGCAGCGCGAGCTCTCGCTCCACGGGGGCCAGCATCTGCACGATCAGTCGCTGGCCGGCGATCTGTGAAATAACGGCTCCCTTCCGGGCCAGGTTCGAGAGCCGCGGGCTGTGCACGCGGTCCCCGCCTTCGCGGACCATTTCGATGGTGGCAACGAGCGAAGGCGCTTCGGTCCGCGCCTTTCCGATGACCAGGACTTCTCCCTGTTTTCCCACCCCGATCTCCGTGTCCGCGTCCAGAAACGGATAGAAAAACTCTACCAGCCGGGCCTCTTCCGGCGGGAACTTGGAAAGGATGTCGCGAAGCCTCGCCGCGGCGTCGAACGCCTCGCGGTTTTCGTCCATGTCCACCAGGGAGGTGAGAAGAGAAAGGACCAGATTGGCTCCCACCGCCGGGTTTTCCTCGATCAAACGGGCCAGGTCCAGGGAACGGTCGCCTTTCTCGAGCACCACTTTGAGTTCGTCGAGTCCCAATTCATCCAGGAGGATCTTGTGCGCGGACAACTGATAGCGCGGGTCGTTGATGCGTCCGCCTTTTTGCGGGAAATAGAGCTTGGCCAAGAGTCCGGCCAGGGCCTCGGGGGCCTGCTTGACCGAATCCTCGTACAGCCGCGCCTGTTTTTCCGGGTCTCCGATTTGCGTGATGGCGGGGCTGAAGGTCATGAAGGAAATGTTTCTTTGCCGCAGCGCGCGCTCGAAACCTGCCGTGTGAAAACCGCCGGCCACCAGCGCGATCCGCTTCTCGCCGCGGGCGCGCATCTCCGAAAGCGTGCGCTCCACCAACACCTGGTCCCGTTCGAGGGCCAGGGCGTAAAATTTCTCGATGCGCGCGAGGTCCTGGTCCAGGTTCTCCGCGCCGGCGGGAAATCCGCCGTTCCATTCCACTGCCTGGCGGTGCCGGTCGAAAGCGGAACGGATACTCCCGGCGCGGAAGTCCTCGCGATGCGCGAAGAAGAATTCGGCGTCGTCGCGGCTCAGTTCGAAATTGAAAATTTTTCCCGCGATCTCGAGCACCTTGAATTGCTTCTCCAGGGCGCGTTCTTCGTCCGTTCTCAAAAGCCGGTCGCGGAGCGCCCGGTCGAGCGAATCGATCTCGTCGAAGAGGCCCACGTCGATTTTTTTCTGGAGCTCGAAGGATTTGGCGGCGAGCGCGGCCTGCCGGTAGGCGCTGACGTCCAGACCGCGCCCTTTGGCTTTTTCCCACAACCGGGCGGCCTCGTCCATGCCGGCTTCCCTCTCTTTCGCCTTCATGCCGAGGGCGGCCCGCAGGTGGCGGACTTCTTTCTGGACGGCCTCGGAGTCCAGGGCGCGATGGATTTCGTTCAGCTCGATGAAGGTGACGATCTGGGGATAACGGGCCGTGTCCAGGCCCGCCCTGGAGGCGGCGTCCTGCAAATGGCCGAGATAAGCGATGAGGTTCTTGTTTTCGCGCCGGAAGTTTTCCGAACGGGTGACCAGCTCGTAAAGCTCCGGCGAAAATATTTTCTTGGCGATTTTCAGCAGGAGATTCCGCAGAGCGGCGACCAGCTCTTCGTCCCGGCCTTTGTAGTCCAAGGCCTCGATGAACACCGCGCGATTTTGCCGATACAACCCGTCTTCCTCGACCCCGTACAGCAGGAGCTCGGGATGTTCGGCGACGGCCGCGTATTCGGGACCGGAGAGCTTGGCATCCTGCATGAACTGCCGGGCCACCGTTTCGACGGCGCCGCGGTTGGGATAGGAGGAGAGAAATGAAGCCGCAAGATATCCCTGTGCCCCCTCCACGCCGATCCAGCGGACGCCGTGGCGTTCCAGGAGATGGCCGAGGATGCTGGATATGTTTTTTTGCGCTTCGAAATTGGCGTGCGCGTCCTGGATGAGAACGACGAGCTCGTCGCCCGCGCCGCGATAGGCACGGGAAAGTTCGCCGAATGCGGCGGGCACCTCGAGGGGCGCCGAAAAAGCTTCGGCGGGAGCCGGGTTGTTAGGAGAAGCGGCGGCGAATTCCGCCCGCACTGTGTCCGAAAAAATAAAAGTGACACAGGTGATCAGCGCGACCGTTTTCAGCCATCCGGGCTTCCGTATAAACACGTCTAAAAATTTCCTCCCTGCTTCTGACTAAACCTTGGTTTTTGTCAAGGATTCGTAGCGTGTTTTTTAAAGTTTTTTTAAAGCTGATAATAAGTATACCCAGGGGGTGCTGGGATGTCAACTCGATATTATTAATTAGACAGGCGAGACTTAGACCTGCTCGGCGGGAGTGTTTCTTTTGGGAGCAACGGTGTGGGTGGCTTCTCCGTAAAACACCTCCGCGCATTCCATAAGTGTTTCCGAGAGCGTGGGATGCGGATGGATAGATTCAGCCAGGTCACGGGCTGTGGCGCCCATTTCGATGGCCAAAACCCCTTCACTGATCAGCTCCCCCGCTCCATGGCCCGCAATGCCAACACCCAAAACGCGTTCGGATTCCGGATCAATCACCAATTTGGTCACACCGTCAACCCGGTCGAGGGTCATGGCGCGGCCGGAAGCCGCCCAAGGAAACCTGACTGTCTTCACGGCAATTCCCTTCTCTTTGGCTTCGTTGGCCGTGAGGCCGCACCATGCGATTTCCGGGTCGGTGAATACCACGGCCGGAATGATGCTGTCAAAGACGCTCGCCTCGCCTACGATGTTGTCCACCGCGATGCGCGCTTCTTTCGCCGCTTTGTGGGCGAGCATCGCGCCGCCGATGACGTCGCCGATCGCGTAGATGTGGGGATCGCGAGTTTTCAAAGTCTTGTCGACTTCGATGAACCCTTTGTCCGTGGTCTTCACCTGCGTGTTTTCCAGCCCCAAATCATTGCAATTCGGGACGCGCCCCACGGCAACCAGCACGCGGTCGTACAATTCTTCCTTTTCCGCGCCGCCGAGTTCGAAAGTCACCTTGATCTGTTTCTTTGCCGTTTCCATTTTGAGAACTTTTGCGTTGAGCCGCACCTCGCGGAAATTTTCCTTGGCGTAGCGCATGACCGGCTGCACCAGATCGGAATCCACGCCCGGAAGCAGCGAGGCCATCGCTTCCACCAGCACGACGGAACTGCCGAGCGAGGCGTAGACGGTGCCCAGTTCCAGACCGATGTATCCGCCGCCCACGACCAGAAAATCCTTCGGAATGTCCTCGAGCTCCAGGGCCTCGGTGGAACTCATGACCCGTTCGTTCCCCAAATCAAACGCCTTCGGAACGGCCGGTTTGGAACCGACGGCGATGATCGCCGTGTCGTACTCGATGAATTTCTGCCCCTCCTGCGTCTCGACCCGGAGCATGCGGCCTCCTTCGAAATGCCCCCGTCCGCCCAACACTTGGACGTTTCTCGCCTTCCCGAGCTGGCCGATGCCGCCCGACAAGCGGTCGAGGATGCCGTCTTTCCATTTTCTAATCTGTTCGAGGTTGACCGCGGGGGAGCCGAAAGCGATCCCGAGATTGCCGGAATGCCTCGCTTGACGGATCAATTCGGTCGCGTGCAACAAGGCCTTGGACGGAATGCATCCCCGGTTCAGGCACACGCCTCCGAGGCGACGCTCCTGCTCCACCAAAATGACCTGCTTGCCTTTGTCTGCCGCGTAAAAGGCCGCCGCGTATCCGCCGGGGCCGCCGCCGAGAACCACGAGTTCCGTCTTGATCGGTTTCATTTTTTTCCTTTCACCGCCGTGCCTTGCTGAGTTTTTTTGCCTTTGTCGCCGCCGATCGCCACGGCGGACTCTTCGAAATTTTCCAGGGCCTGAACGAATTCCTTGATGAAACGGGCGGCGCTGGCGCCGTCGATCAGCCGGTGGTCGTACGACAGGGCCAAGGGGAGGATGGGACGCACTTCGATCTTCGCCTTCCTCGCCACCGGTCTCTCGACCGCCCGGCCCACTCCCAGGATGGCCACCTCGGGCGTCCGGATGATGGGGGTGAAATGGCCCCCGCCGATCCCGCCTTGATTGGAAACCGTGAACGTGCCCCCCATCAGCTCATCGAGAGCGATCTTGCGCTCGCGCGTGCGGGCGGCCAAATCCTGGATCTGCTTCGAGAGCTCCAGCAGGCTTTTCTTGTCCACGTCCCGGAGGACCGGGACGATCAGGCCTTGCTCGGTATCGACCGCCAGGCCGAGATGGCAGTAGTCCTTGAAAACGATTTCACCGGCCGCCTCATTTATGGAGGCGTTGAAAATGGGGTGTTTCTTCAAATGCCCGGCCAGGGCCTTTAAAATGACCGCCGTCAGCGTCAGCCGCGCGCCCTGTTTTTGATAGGCCGGGCCGTGCGTTTCGATCAGACGCTGCGGGACGGAGATGTCGGCCTCGTCGAATTGGGTGACGTGCGGGACCGTGGTCCACGACTCCGCCATTTTCTCGCTGATCTTTTTGCGGAGCGTGCTCATCGGCTGGACCCGGACGGGGCCCCACTTTGAAAAATCGACCGGCTCGGGCGCCGCTTTCCGTGCGGACGGAACCGCCGCCGCACCGCCCTCTTTCGGCGCAAAAGCGATGCGTTCGAGCGTCTGGATGTAATTTTTCACGTCGTCCCAGGTGATCCGACCCCCGTGCTCGCTTCCCCGGATCCGCGACAAATCGAGGCCCAACTGGTGGGCGGCTTTGCGGATGGACGGGGGGGCGGGCGGCGGGACGCCTGCCGGCTGCAAGCTTCCTTTTTGAGCGGGGATCTCCGGGAGCGGAGCCGGCGCTGCAGGGGCAGGAGCCGCTTGCGGCTTGGGAGTCGCCGGCGCCACGGACGGTGCGGCAGCAGGGGCTTTTTCCCCGGCTTCCGCCAACGTGATCACCGTTTGCCCCACCTTTACGGAATCGCCCTCTTTGACGTGGATGGTGTTAATTTTTCCCGTCGCGGGCGCGGGAATCGCGGCCACGGCCTTCTCGGTTTCGAGTTCCAGGAGATCATCGCCCTGCTTGACGTCATCGCCTTGCGAGACGAACAGTTTGACGACGATTCCCGAGGTCACATTTTCCGCCAGCACCGGTATCTTGACATCCATCCTCTTCTCCGATAGCTCAAAACCTCAAGTTTTGAGCTGCTTATCGCCCTCGGCTATGAAGCTGAGGGCCGGTTTCCAAAACCTCAAGTTTTGAGCAGTGAAAAAAATTCAAGTTTAACTGATTGAAAAAGGGTGCTTCTTGTCGGGGTTAACGTTGAGGTCTTTGATGGCATGGGCCACGGTTTCCGCCGAAACTTCCCCCCTCTTCGCCAGCGCGGAAAGCGTCGCAATGACCGTCATTTCCGCGTCCACCTCGAAAAACCGCCTCAAATTCGCGCGCGTGTCGCTTCGCCCGAAGCCGTCCGTGCCCAAAGTCGTGAGGCCGCCCGGCACCCACGGCGCGATCTGGTCGGGCACCATCTTCATGTAATCGGAGACCGCGACGAACGCGCCCTGTTCTTTCTCCAGGAGCGACTCCAAATAGGATTTCTTTTTCTCCTGGAGGGGGTGAAGCCGGTTCCACCGCTCCGCCTCGAGCGCCTCGCGCCGCAATTCGTTGTAGCTCGTGACGCTCCAGAGATCGGCCGCCACATCGTATTCGTCGAGGAGGATCTTCTGGGCGCGCAGAGATTCCCGGACCAGCGGGCCGCTGGCCAGGAGGTGGGCGCGGTGCTTGGCCTGCCGTTCCGCTTTCTGAAAGCGGTACATGCCCTTGAGGATCCCCTGTTCCGAGCCCGCCGGCATCGGCGGCATGAAGTGAGTCTCGTTGTAGAGCGTCAGGTAATAAAAAATTTCCTCGCCTTCCTGGTACATTCTGCGGAGGCCGTCCTGGACGATGACGGCCACCTCGTAGGCAAATGCGGGGTCGTAGGACTTCAGCGTCGGCACGGTGCTGGCGAGGAGAAGGCTGTGGCCGTCCTCATGCTGGAGGCCCTCCCCGTTCAGGGTCGTCCGGCCCGCCGTCGCCCCCAGCAGAAATCCCTTGGCCTTGATGTCCGCGGCGGCCCAGATCAAATCGCCGACGCGCTGGAAGCCGAACATCGAATAATAAATGAAGAACGGGATCATGTTGAAACCGAGATTGGCGTACGCCGTCCCGGCGGCGATGAAGGAGGACATGGACCCGGCCTCGTCGATCCCTTCCTCCAGGATTTGGCCGTCTTTCTGCTCGTTGTAATAAAGAAAGGATTCCTTGTCGACGGGCTCGTAGAGCTGCCCCTTGGGGGAATAGATCCCGATTTGACGGAACAGGGCGTCCATGCCGAAGGTCCGCGCCTCGTCCGGGATGATCGGCACCACGCACGGCCCGATCTCCTTGTGGCGCAGGAGCGTCGTCATCATGCGGACGAAGGCCATCGTGGTCGCGAGCTTCAATTGATTCGAACCGGCAAGGAACTCCTTGAAATACGCGAGGTCCGGGATCACGAGGGGCTTGGCCGTCACGCGCCGCTGGGGAAGCGACCCGCCCAGCATCTTTCTCCTTTCCAATAAATAACGGATCTCGGGGCTTTCCTTTCCCGGTCGGTAGAAAGGCGTGTCGACGATCTCTTCGTCGCTGATCGGGATCTGAAAACGCTCCCGGAATTCGCGGAGTTCCTTTTCGTTGAGCTTTTTCTGCTGGTGCGTGATATTGCGCCCCTCGCCGGCCTCGCCCAGCCCGTATCCCTTGATCGTTTTTGCGAGAATGACGGTCGGCTGGCCCCGGTGCTGGACGGCGGCCTGATAAGCGGCGTAAACCTTGCGGGGATCGTGGCCGCCGCGCAGGAGTTTTCTCAATTGGTCATCGGTGAGATGGTTCACCATTTCGAGAAGTTCCGGATACCTGCCGAAAAAGTGTTTGCGGATGTAGCTGCCCGGCGCCACCGAATATTTCTGGTAATCGCCGTCGACGGCCTCTTCCATGCGCTTGACCAGGAGTCCTTTCGTGTCGGCCTTGAGCAAGGGATCCCAATCCGAGCCCCAAATCACTTTGATCACGTTCCAGCCGGCCCCGCGGAACAGGGCCTCGAGCTCCTGGATGATTTTGCCGTTGCCGCGGACCGGCCCGTCGAGACGCTGCAAATTGCAGTTGATCACCCAAATCAGGTTGTCCAGGTTTTCTCTGCCGGCGAGAGTCAACGCCCCCTGCGATTCGGGCTCGTCCATTTCGCCGTCCCCGATGAAACACCACACCCGCGGCAATTCGGTCTTCAAAAGCCCCCGCGCCGAGACGTAGCGAAGGAATCTCGCGTTATAGATGGACATGATGGGACCCAGCCCCATAGACACCGTCGGGAACTGCCAGAAATCGGGCATGAGATAAGGATGGGGATAGGAGGAAAGCCCCCCGCCCTCGGCAAGTTCCTGGCGGAAATTGTGTAACTTGGCGGCGCCAATCCGCCACTCCACGTACGCGCGGGCGTAATTTCCCGGCGAGGCGTGCCCCTGGAAATACACCAGGTCGGAGGGACGGTCGCCGTCCGGTCCGCGGAAAAAGTGATTGTATCCGACTTCGTACAGGGTGGCGCACGAGGCGTAGGTGGAGATGTGCCCGCCCAGGCCCGAATGGACCCGGTTGGCCTTCACCACCATGGCCATCGCGTTCCACCGGATGTAGCTCTTGATGCGGCGCTCGATTTCACGGTCGCCGGGATATGCCGGTTCGTCTTCGACGGCGATGGTGTTGACATAAGGCGAGCTGATGAGAGGCGGAATGGTGCTGCCCGACTCACGCAGCTTGGCGAGCAGACGATTGACCAGCGAATGCGTGTCCTGCCGGCGATGGCTGGAGACCACCGAATCTAAAAGGAATTGCAGAGATGAGAGAATGTTGTCCTTCTCCGCGCTTTTTGATTCATCCACTTTTTTGATCATTCAAGTCCCTGCCCGTAAGTTATAATAACTCCCATGAAATTTTTCGATTACTCCCTCCCCACTCCGGAGGAGAACCTGGCCTGCGACGAAGCCCTTCTCGAGAGCTGCGAAACCGGCTCCGAACCGGCGGTGCTCCGTTTTTGGGAACCCGACCGTTATTTCGTCGTGTTAGGCTATGCCGGCCGCATTTCCGACGACATCCGTCTCGATTGCTGCGCGCAAAACAACATTCCCATCCTCCGCCGGCTGACCGGAGGAGGAACGGTGCTTCAAGGACCCGGATGCCTCAATTACTCTTTGATTCTTCATGCCGACTATTCTCCGGCGCTTGATACCATCACGGGAACGAACCGCTTCATTCTCGGCCGCATCCGATCGGCCCTGACCCCGCTCCTCGGCCGGGAAGTCGCCATCCAAGGCCACACGGATCTGACGCTCGGCGACCTCAAATTCGCCGGCAACTCCCAGCGCCGGCGCCGAAGGAGCGTGCTGTTTCACGGTTCCATCCTGCGCGCCATGGATCTCTCCATGATCGAGCAAGTCCTTACCGTCCCCCCGAAACGCCCCTCCTATCGCGGCGACCGGTCTCATTTGAATTTCCTGACCAATTTGAACCTCCCGGCCCGGGAAATCAAGAAAGCGATCAGAGACGTTTGGCGCGCTTCCGGAGAATTGCGCCCCGCTCTAGAAGCGCAAATTGCCTCTCTCCTGAGGGATAGGTATTCCAAAACCGAATGGAATTGTAGATTTTAAACCGAAAATCCCTGCAGTTCGAGAAAAAAATTATTGTTTATTTTACAAAATTCGAGGGGGGACTGCCAACGCGAAGGGGCATGGAAAGCGCTGCGGGAAACCGGATGCCGGGGCGAGCCTCAACCGGATCAAAAAACGGGAGCGACGGGGCTCGAACCCGCAACCTCTGGATCGACAGTCCAGAGCTCTAACCAATTGAGCTACGCCCCCCAAAAAATCAAACCAGAAGACGAAAAAACCTCATCCGCCTGCCTTCATGGGCGAATGAGGATTCGAACCTCAGACCTCTTCCTTGTAAGGGAAGCGCTCTAACCAACTGAGCTATTCGCCCGTTCATCGATGCCGCGGCAAAATAGCTCTGGCCCAAATCGCCGCGATTGTATTTCACCGGCCGTTATTTGTCAATGCGTAGGGCAAGTTTGGAAAGTTCCTCGACGGTGCCCCGCGCCAATTCCAGCGTGCGCAAGGGAAACGGGATGACGATTCCCTCTTTTTTATACCGGACGTGCAGCCGGCGTATGAATTCATGCTTGATCAAGTATTGGTCCGTGAATTCCTTGGCCCTCATGATCACGGTAAAATCGATGCTCGATTCGTTGAAGGTGTGATAGCGGATAAACGGCGCAAATTCGGCGACCGCGCCGGGGACTGTTTTCATGACCTCCTGCGCCACTTCGATCGTTACCGTCTCGACTTTCGACAAGTCCGAATCATAACTCACCCCGACCTGGACCAACACGGCGATTTCGCGATCCGGATAGTGGTAATTGAGGACTTTCGAGTTCACGAGGACCTTGTTGGGAACGATGACCATGTAGTTGGGAAGCATCCGAACCCAAGTGGAGCGCCAGCCGATGCGGTCCACGTACCCTTCCTCGCCGGAATCGAGTTTGACGAAGTGACCGATCTGCACCATGCGGTCGGTGACCAGCTGGATGCCGGCGAACACGTTCTCCAGCGTGGGCTGAAGCGCAAGGGCCACCGCCAAAGAACCGATTCCCAAGGAAGCGACGATGGGGGTGATCGAGAGGCCAAAGGTATCGAGCAAGATCAAGAAGCCCAGCCCGATCACGACGGCGCGGACGATTCCGCGAATGATGCCTCCCGATGTCTTCATGATCTCAAAACGGGTGGCGTATTCTTTCATCACCCCGCGCAGGAACCGGTCGAGGAAAAGTATGACCGCAACGATGGCGGTGGCCCGGAGACCGACCAGAAAATAGGTAGCGATCCCGTCGGTGACTTCAAACCGGAAGAAGCGCTCCAAAACGACCGCGCCGCTGGCAAAGATAAGGAGCGTGAGCGGGAGGTTGAGGGCGGAAACGATCAGATCGTCCAAGCGGGTCGCGGTGCCCTGGGTCATCTTGTAGATCCAGGCGAAGAAAATTTTCTTCAGCACCAGGAACAAACTGACCCACAGGAAGAAAACCACGGGAGCGTACAGCCAGGCCGGGATGGAGATCGAAAACAAGGTCATGTCACTCATAGACGCAATGCCTTCATTTATTAAAAGAACGTGGAGGCGGAGGGAATTGCACCCTCGTCCAAGGAAAACCTAACGCAAGGCTCCTACAGGCTTATTTCATGTTTGGATCTGACCCCGGCCCTTCCCATGAAAAGGACGGACCAGAGCGATCTTTTCGAAAGTCTCGCCCCGTAGCTGAAAAGAAGAACTACGCGGCCAGCCTGCTAGTTGTCACCTTATAGGGCCCCGCAGACGTGGACCCAAAAGATGTCGCTGTCTTAAGCAGCGAGAGCGACAGGCGCGAAGTCCGGAGTAACAACCCCGTCCATCACTCTGTCAAGTGCGATGTTATCGGCACTTACTGTTTCGCAAGGTTTTGAAGAGGCCTCCTTGCAACCTCTGCCTGCTCCTATTCGTAGCGCTTTACCCTGTCGAATCTATTCGCCCCCAAAGGGTGTAAAGATTCAATGAGATTTCTTACGGCGCTTCATGGCGCGGTCCATCTCCCGGCGGGCATCCCGCTCGAGGAGCGCGTCGCGCTTATCGTGAGCTTTTTTGCTTTGACAAAGAGCAATTTCCAATTTTATGCGTCCCCGCGAGTTGAAATAGAGGCTCAGCGGAATGCAAGTATATCCTTTTTTGGTGACTCGTCCCGATAACTTGTCAATTTCCGGCCGGTTCAACAACAGCCGGCGTGGCCGGGTCGGCTCCGCGGTCCAACGGCTGAACGCGTAGGCCTTAATATGCATATTGTACACAAAAGCCTGCCCGGCATCAAAGCGTACAAAACTGTCCTGCAAACTGACGCCGCCTTCGCGTATGGATTTAACTTCGGCGCCCAATAACGAGATCCCGGCTTCGTATTTGTCCAGAATGTGATAATCGAACCGGGCCTTCCGGTTGGTCGCAACCTTATTTTCGGACATGAGTTAAGAAATTAAAACCCAAGAACCTTCTTCACCGTCTGAAGAAATAAGTGATACGGAAAAGGCTTCTTGAAGACAGCGGGGATGTGGTTGATTTTCATCAGGGATTCGCCGGCCCGGTCATTGACGCTGGCAATGATCACCGGGATTTCCCGCATCTTCTTCACTTCGCGGAGGATGTGGAAGAACTCCTCTCCGTCCATGACGGGCATCAGAATGTCCAGGATAATGAGATCGGGGACGCGTGTTTCCAGGACCTTCAACCCCTCCTCTCCATTGAAGGCCTGCAAGATTTCAACGTCCAGCTCCGAGAGGAGGATTTCCTTGTAAAGCGCCTGAAAATCCTCGTCATCTTCAACCACCAGAATAGCTTTCGGCATGGTCAGGAATTTTATCACAAAATGCCCGCCGATATGTTAAAATTCCCACCTCGTACGCCCTGACCATCCAACTCGAAGATCCGCGCAGGAGTGGCGAAATTGGCAGACGCGCAACATTCAGGGTGTTGTGGGAGAAATCCCGTGGGGGTTCAAGTCCCTCCTCCTGCATTTTCAGCCGGGGAGAGAGTATTTCGCTTTCTTTCCGAGGGAAACTAGAAGGGCATTCACTTCCTGTTTCAATTCCATCACCTGCCGGTGCCATTCGTTCAATTCGCTGTTGAAACGGATGAAACTTTCGATCCGCTTGCGGTTGGATTCCTCCAATCGCTTCCTCTCCGAAACGTCCCGCATGATCGCAATGACGCCCCGGATGCTTCCGTCCATGTAAAGCGGCGCCACCTGGATTTCGATGATGGTCGTGGACCGGTCCTTTTTAAGGAGGCGCAGGAGCACCGTTCTGGGATAATTTCCCTGGATGGCCTGGTAGAACAATTTGAAACCCGCGGAGATGTCATCCAAAGAAAGCAGCGTGCGAAAATGGAGGTCGCGGATTTCGCTGTCACGGTAGGAAGTGATTTTCTCCGCCTCTTTATTGAAGAAAATCACCCGCCCGTCGAGGTCTACGAGAAAGATCCCGAGTGAAATATTGGCCAGGAACTCGAAGAAATTCTCCCGGCACCTTCCCAATTGGGAGATTTTCCTCTTGTAGCCCCGGCGCAGGCGCGCGTAACGCTCCCGCAATCGGCACTCCGTCCAGCGTTTGTCCGTCATGAGGTACGGAATAAGAGTACCCGCCCGGCGCCCGGAAAGCAAATTTATAACTCTTTTAGGAGGAATGGCTTAAATCAATTTTTTCAATAAAAATAATCGACCCGCTCGCGAATCCGGGGCTTTTCATAACCGGGAGGATTGAAACTGGAGCTGAAATAATCCGAGGAAATCTGGGCGAAAGACTTCTTGGCGCCGGGTTTGCCGAAAAGGCCCTCGCTCACCCAACGGACCGGAATGGCCACCGGCGACACCAGCGCGAAACAAAAACCGAAAAAATACCGGGGGACCTGGCCCGGAAATGCGGAGGGAACATCATATTTTTCCCGGATCACGGCCTCTGCCGCCGGTTTTTTTTCCCGGAACCGGCTCCAAGCAGTCTGCGGGTCCGTGGGATAATTTCCGTAGTCGTCCACGACATATTCGGGATAAACCACGCGGTTCCGGGACACGGCGTAAAGCGGGCTGATGATATTGTTTTCGGTGACCCCGGGGCCCAACTCCACCACATGGTAGGTGGCGCATCCGGCTCCGGCGATTCCGGCGGTCAAGATCGCAGTCCAGAGCAGGAATCTGTGGCCCATAAACCCGTTTCTCCGCGCCTGATTTCAAAAAATAACATGGGCGATAGAGGACTCGAACCTCTGACCCCTTCGATGTGAACGAAGTGCTCTAACCAACTGAGCTAATCGCCCGCGAACTCATCCCCGGCCGATGTATTCTCCGGTCCGGGTATCGATCTTCACAAGATCGCCTTCTTTGATGAACAGAGGGACCGAAATCTCATATCCGGTCTCCAGAGTGGCCGGTTTCAGCGTGTTGGTCGCCGAATCGCCTCGAACGCCCGGCGCCGATTCAACGACCTTCAAAAGGATGCTGGCCGGAAATTCCAGAATGATCGGTTTTTCATCGTGAAAGCGGATCTTCAACTCCAGGTTTTCCTTGAGATAGTTCTTATAATTTCCCACCGTCCCTTCATCCACGGCAAAGGTGTGATAATCTTCGAGGTCCATGAAGTGGAAGCCCTCAGCATCCTTGTACAGAAATTGGACGGTCTTCGGGACCAAAGGGGCCGGCTCGACTGAGTCGTCGGACGCGAATTTGTTCTGGATGATTTTTCCCGTCTTGACCTGCCGCAAAGAGGCCTGCACAAACGCGCGCTTGTTCCCCGGCGTGTGGTGGCGGAAATCTTCGACGATATAAATCTCGCCGTTGTATAAGATTGCGGTTCCTTTCCTCAGGTCGTTCGCCTGCATGAAATGCCTCCTTGAGAAGTGGGATTATAACAAACGTATTTGTGAGTTGGCAAGCGCGGACGGACCTACTGGAGCATGATCACGGACAGCATGCGCCCGGCGCTCTGCCCTTCCCGGCGGTATGAGTAGAAGAGGTCCGAACGGCAAGACGTGCAAAAGCCCGGGTCCTCGATTTGGGTCTTCTTGACGCCCGCCTGACGCAATGAGGAACCGATGGCGCGGGCCAGGTCGAGATATTTTTTGCCTTTGCGGGTCGAGACGTGTTTCTGGAAAAGAAAGGCCACGTCCTGGCCAACCTCATAACAACACCTGCGAATCATCGGCCCCAATCCGATCTTGAGATCGCGGGGACGGGACAGGAAATTGTTGCAGATCGCGGCCACCATCTTTTCCGGCATCCCCGCGTAAAGCCCCCTCCAGCCCACGTGAGCGATCGCGGCCGCACCCTGGCGCGGGTCATAAAAAAATAGAGAGGCGCAATCCGCGGTCTGGACTCCCAGGGGGACGGACTTGGCTTTCACGAGCATGCCGTCTGCCCTGCCTACCGCGTTCTCCCGGCAAACGGCTCCCCTCCCGCTCATTTCCTCGCTGACCAAAAGGATGTTGGCGCTGTGGACCTGATCCGGACAGACCAAACCGGCGGGGGGGATCCCGAGGCGCTCGAGAAACGCGGCGCGGTCATTTTCTGAGCCTTGCGCGTCTTCGCGGAACCTCATGTTGTGATCGCGGGTGCTGAACGAAGCCACGACCGGATGATCCGAAAAGGATTCGAAAGCGTGGACCTCGTTTTCCTCCATGAGCTTGACCGTCATGCCGCCGCCTCCTCCGTGTCGAAGAATTTTTCTTCCGAAAGCAACGGATCGATCTTGGCGGCAATGGGGTCCGCGTGAAAGCGCCGCCGGATGGAACCGTCCTTCAAATAATTACAAACCGCGATCAGGCTCATGGCCTGGTCGAGACACAGGTACTTATAAGCCACCCGTCCCGTTTCCGGCCGGACGGCGTCAAAGAACCCGTATTCGCCGTAAATGTCGTACAGTTCGATCATCTTTCTCAGGTTCGCCACAGCCTGCTCCGGCGCGTATTCCAAGGCCAAAAAGCTGACGTGAGGAGTGACCACCCCGGCCTTGTAACCTTTGCAGCCCAGCGGCTTGGCACCGAACTCCGAATAGCCTCCGTCGGGATCGGAGGACGGGCTCATCCCCCAAACGGGGTACTTCAGTTCTTCCAAGGCAAACCGGATGTGCCCCTGGACATGCATCCGATTGTTCAAGCCGAGGCTTTCCGGCGCTGCTTCGCGCTCTTTCAAAATCAGGGCCGGCATCAGCGCCTCGAAGAGCGACCCGCCCCAGGAGGGGATATAGCGCAAGCCGCTCCATTCATAATAGCCGCCATAATGTTCTATGCCCATCGTTTTTTTCTTGATCCTATTCCGGGGCTCCTGCTCCTGCCAGGTATAATCCTCGGGAAATGTCCGTTGAATGCGGTACCAATGCTCCACGGGCACCTCGTCCCGGCCGATCGCGATCGCGCTCACGGCCCGGGGTTCGGTGTAAAACGTCCCGTAATGGTAATCCGAATAAACGGAGAGATGTTCGTAGTACCCGTGCACCATCTGCTGGTCCACGGCATCATAGAAGAAAGAGAAATTCCAGCGCCCGAGCAGGCGACCGCTGATTTCGCCCAATTCCTCCGGAAAGGCATTCTTCACGACGTACATGCCGGCCGCCAGCCATCCGCTGTCGACAAAAGAAACGAAGTAACTGGTCCGCTCCGCCGTCGTGGTGTCGTAATAATTATAAGGGAAGCCGCTCGCCTGATGGTATTCGAGCTTGTCCACCGTCTGGAGGGTCGCGAGCGCCCGGCGGACGGCCTCTTCCTTCGATATAAACTCCAAATCGTAGGCGGCTACCAAAGTCATGAGATACAGGCCGATGTTGGTGACGTTGGTGTAATCCCCGACAAAGACTTCGCCGCCGAGGGGCTCTTTCTCGCCCAGTTGGATGGTGTCCAAGGGCAATTGGTTCTCGCGGTCCACCACCTCGTCAAAAAAACGCCAGGTGTCGCGCGCCACTTCTCTCAGGAACTCGCGGTCCTCGGCCGGAAATTTCTTTTTGACGACGGTCGCCTTGGGAAACCCCTGAAGCCGGCCGGCCAAAAATTTGGCGTAATCGAGACCTTCCAGTTTGACCGGCGTTTTATCGCCCTTTTTACGGGGCGGGAAATCCACCGCCGACGGGCCCGGTTCCCCGGTCCGGACGAAGCGGATGTTGTCGAGATACAGCGCCCCCGACTTGCGGTCGACGCGGCGCCCTTCGAAAACGACGACGAACTCATCCAGGTCCACCCGGCCGACCGAAGGGTCCTTCCAGACCGCCGGGTCCGTAAAATTCAGGATGCCGGTCATCTTGTTCAGAGGGATGCTGACCTTTTGCCATTCCTGGGTGATATTCTCGACCACAAAGCCGCCACGCAGCTTTTCCACCCGCTCCGAGTCTTTGAATTTCTTCAACTCCACGCGGAATTTGGTCGTGAATCCGGCCTGGGCGTCGCCTTTCACGTAGAATTCCAGGTGATCGTAATTCCTCGCGTCAAAATTCCTCAGCTTGGTCCAAAACCCGTTCTGCACCGGAACCGGCTCCGTCGATACCGAATCCACGTCATAGGTCAGCTTGAGCGCGCGCGTCGAATCCTCCGGCCCGGCGAGGTCGACGATCTCCGCCTCGCAGCCCGCGGAATCGTCCTCCGGATCGGAATCCCAGGCTCCGCTCTCGCCATCCAGAAAATTGACGAATGTCCCGTCCTCGAAATCGGAAAGGATCTGGACCTCCTGGGCAAGAAGGGGCCGCGCCAACGCCAGCAGGAACGCCGGAATTATCAAGAAATATTTCATGGGAAAAGATTTGGCTTTTTTGAGAGTCATGAATCAGAGGTTTAAGGAAATCAGGAGAAATAGGGCCGCAGCTTGGCCCAGGTCCGGGAACCCACGATGCCGTCCGGCGTCAATCCTTTCGATCGCTGAAATGACTTAACCGCGCGAAGGGTCTGCGACCCGAAGATGCCGTCCACACGCCCCGGACGGAAACCGGCGCGCCACAACGCCCGCTGCAGCGTGGCGACTTGAGCGGGCCTGAGATTGACCCGGTTGAACTGCATCTGGAGCGCCGACAGACGATTGGTCGCCCCCAAAAGGATGGTTAAGTCCCGCCACGGGGTGAGACTGCCCATGATCGCCACCAGGACATCCCCGCGCTGCGGCGCATTGATTTTGCCGACGAAACAATGCAGCGCCCGCCGGGTGAAGCCCGTCTTGCCCAGCACCCGTCCCGGGGCCCTCCACAAAAATCGGTTATGGTTCCGCAGAAAAATCCTGCGGCCGGTCAGGGCGCGGATCTGGGATGTCTTTTGCGCGAGCACTTGGCGGATGAACCAATTTTTTTGCGCCTCTTTCATGATCAGGGCCAAGTCATAGGCGGTGGTGTACTGCCCCCGCGGGTTCGGCAAGCCGCTGGCGTTGGTAAAGCGGGTATGCCGGGCGCCGATTCTCCGGGCCTTGGCGTTCATCAGGGAAGCAAACTTTCCCTCGGAGCCGGCGCACGCCACGGCCAGAGTGTGAGCGGTATCGTTGGCCGATGAAATCAAAAGGGCCTTCAAAAGGTCCCGCACGTAAAAGCGCTCCCCGCTCCTCAAGTAAATTTTGCTGGGAGGGATGGCTTCGGCCGATCTCGGCACTTGAACGACGCGGTTCAGCGGCAAATGATCGAAGATCACGAGCGCCGTCATGACTTTGGTGGTGCTGGCCGCGGGTCTTTCCAGATTGGCCCGCTTCGCAAACAAAACCCGGTTGGTGCGGGATTCTAAAAGAACGGCTGACTGGGCCGAAAGAGGGTGCGCGAGCACCACTTGGGGGGCAGCATAACCTTCAGCTGGAACTAAGGTTACGGCAAGATAGACGACAATAGTCAGCGCGGAAAAGAATTTTCTCATGGGTTTTCGAGTCGCCTTCACTATATCGTCTATATCAAATAAAACTTTATCGGCGGACAAGCGTCTCAACAGTAAACCCGGAAGTCGATATCAGGAAAGATGTTGTCTTTGGATTCCACGTCGGAAAGCCAGCCTTCGTCGATGGTGCCGTTCTTGATGTCTTCGTAAAGCCGCGTGAAACGGAGGATGTGGTCCTTGACTCTGCGGCGGGCATATTCGACCACCGTGCCGGTTTTCATGATGAAGGCCCAGTCACTGGATTCCGCCAGCAGGAGCTCCCGGGCGGCCTGTTTCAGGGCCCTTTCGTTCAGCCCGTAAGCGTCTTTGTAGCGTGAAGCGAGCTCGTGCATCCGGTGTCCGGCCTCATGAAAATGACGGTACACCCAGTCGTTACTTCCCTCCAGCCAGTGCTCGCTGTATCCCTTGTAGCCCCAGCTCGAAGCAGAAGGCGTCACCACCTGGTTCCGGGGATTCTCTTTCAAGTATTCGTAGGCCGTGGTGAGTTTGACGGTCTTGGAGTCGCAGGAGATTTTGCGGATCAGAAAATTCAGCCATTGCGGGCCTTCGTACCACCAATGTCCGAAAAGCTCGGCGTCGTAGGGGGCGACGATCACCGGTTTCTTGCCCCCGAGTTTAGAGTGCAGGTATTCGACCTGCCGTTCCCGGTTGAACATGAAATTTCCGGCATGGTCCGCGGCCTTGTCGCGCGCCCAATCGGGCTGGTATGGCTCTTTGTGGTCCGAGGCACCCGTGATGCGGAAATATTTGATGCCGGTCATGATGCGGATGCCGTCCGGATGGATGTAGGGCTTGATGTATTCGAAATCCAAATCAAACCCCAGATCCCGGTAAAATTCGCGGTAATTGAAATCGCCGGGATAACCTTCCTGGGAGCTCCAAACCTGCTTCGACGATTCCAGGTCCCGTCCGAATGCCGCGACGCCGGTCGGACAAAAAACCGGAGCGAAGACCCCGTATTTCGGCCGCGGCGTAGAGTGCAGGATGCCGTGGGTGTCCATGAAGAAATAACGGATGCCGAATTCCTCCAGGACTTTGTCGTCGCCCGGATTGTAACCGCATTCGGGAAGCCAAATCCCGCGCGGAGGGCGGCCGAAAACAGAACGGTAATGATCCACCGCCGTCTTGATTTGGGCGCGCACCGAACTGCGGGTCGTCTCCATGAGAGGCAAATACCCGTGGGTGGCACCGCAGGTGATGATGTCGAGTTTGCCCAAATCCTGGAATTTCTTGAAGGCCAGCGTGAGGTTCCTCTGGTATTTCTCGACGAAGATGTAGCGCGCTTTGCGGAAATTGTCGAAGTACATGTGCGCCAGCCGGTTGAATTCCGGCTGCCAGCGCGTCCGCTCGATCTCTTTCTCCGCCAGTTCGATCAACTGATCGAGGTGCTTGACGTAGCGGTCCTGCAGCAGGCCGTCCGTCAGCATGGACGCCAGGGGGGGCGTCACGGACATGGTCAGGCGAAAATCGATGTTCTCCTCGACCAAACGGTCAAAGATATCGATCAGGGGAATGTAGGTTTCGGTGATGGCCTCGTAAAGCCAATCCTCTTCCAAAAAATCCTCGTGCTCGGGATGACGCACGAAAGGAAGATGGGCATGCAAAACCAGGAGAAGATAGCCTAAGTTGTCCATAGCCCGCCCCGGAGAGGTTATTCGGCCGTCGTGTTTTTGTTAACGCGAATGGAGACCCTTCTAGAATCATCCTCATCGCGCGAGACAGCCTGGATGGGCAGGTTCTTCTCTCCGTCCGGAAGGAAATACCGGAGAGAAAAGGTGCCGTCCGGCCGCAGGCGAACGGCCTCGCCCGAAACGGTCACTTTGGCATCGGGCATGGTTCTCCCATACACGATGAGCTCGGTGGCGACTTGCAAAAAGAAATCCTTGCCCTTTTCCTGACCGATCCGGGCCGCGCCGGGGCTGGAAACGGCGCCCGAGAAGAAACCGCTTCCCGGCGCCGCCATGAGCTGCTCAAACAGCTTCTTCTTGCGCACTTTGAGCTCCTGGCTCGAAAGACCGATCCCGAAACCGCCGGACAAAGCGTAGATTTCTTCGAAATCGACCGCCATCCACTCCTCATCGATCACGTCAGAGGGAACGTCACGGGGGGCGCGGACGACGTTGCTGCGGGCAATCAAATAAAAATTGCCCTGCGCGTCGAGAAGTCCCAAATCGACCACATAAGAGCGATCGGGGACGCCCAGATTGATGTACCAGTTCCGGGCTTCCAGGAAGATGCTGAGGTCGAAGCTGCGGTGGGCGTTTTTGCCGTTGAACTCAACGTCCGTGACATCGTAAACCCGCAGGACCGGGCGGATGTTGCCGTAATGTTCCTTCATGAGGGCGTTGACTTTCTGGGTCGTCTGCTCTCCCATGTCCCAATAAGAGAAGGCCCAATACGGGTCGCGGACCATGACGATAATTTTCGTATGGTTATACGAGTAAGGCAGATCTGCTCTCGGAGCTTGCTTCTCCGCAGTCACCACCGCGGCCGGCTGATAGGCGGGTTGAACGTTTTCCTGATGATAAGTGGGTTCGTAATAGGGCTTGGCCGAAGCGGCTTTGGTTCGATTCCGCAAAGCCAGTCTTTGCTTCTCGCTCAAACGGTTTGCGGCGCGGCCTCTCGGTTTGACGAAGCGCGGGGCTTGAGGGTTGTCGGCTTTCTTAATTAACTTGATGAGTTCATCTCTCCGGTAAAGATAGGGCATCTTCACCGACTTCTTTTTCGCCAAATCGATCAATTCTTTTTTGGATAAAGACTCGAGATCTTTCGCCATGATGGATACCTCTCTGATTATATCGCTGATCCCTGCGCCCTCTCTGGAAGGGCCTATATTATAGATAGCCTCTTTAGGCCTGTAAACAGCATTTTTTAAACTTTTTACCGCTGCCGCAAGGGCATGGGTCATTTCGTCCCACTTTAGGCTCCGCGCGCTGAACAATTGAGGGAGACTCTCCCACGCTTTCGGGGGTTTTTTCACTCTTTTCGGCAGGCGACGGAATGGCGGCTTCTTTGCCTTTGAGATGAAGCGGATTTTTTCCTCCGAGAAAGGTCTTCTGGGCCCTCATCACGATTTGCTGTTTTTGCCTGTTATCGATCTGTTTCATTTCTGTATCTCCTGTTCAAAATTTCCCTAATTGATTGAATATCAAGGCCATAAAGAAAACTTGAGGAAGGGTCAACGCTATCGTCCAAAGGGCCGTGCGGGGTCCTATCCGGGTCCAGACCAATCCCAATTCCGTGTAATCCGTTACCACTCCCCCCATCAAGAAGGCGAAGGCGTTGCCCAAAGCGCCCGTTTGCCGGTAGATCTCAAAAGCCAGCGGTGAAGTGCCCTCTGAACAAACTTCTATGACCGCCGCGGCCGCGATAGTTGCCAAAAGCCCTCCGATAGACGGCCCCAGATACGCCTGAAAAGCCCGCGAAGGAATAAATGCCCCCGCCAAACTGGCCAAAATGACCCCGAACAAGATCCAGCCCAGGACCATTCCGGCCAATTCTCGGGTCCCCCTCAGCACGCCCCGGGCGTCGTCCCTCAATTGTTGAAAACTGAATTTATACCCGCTCCATCGGCGCATCAAGTCCTGGCGAATTGAAAACCCGGGATCCGTCACGGCCGTATGCCGGTTGACTTCAATCAAACCTTTGCGATCCAAAAGTTGGAATGCCAATCCGGTCGTCAAAGCGACGGTGATGGCCGAGAGAATGAGAATCCAGGCTTTCCAGCCAAAAAATCCGATCATTAAAAAAGTAACGGGCAGATTGGCCCAGGGACTGGCCAAAAGAAAACTAATGACCGCCGGGCCGGAAGCCCCCTTCTTATGGATTTCCATGGCCAAGGCAATGACTCCATGACTGCAGGCGCTGGCGAGAAACCCCAGGCCGGCGGCCAAGAATACTGTCCTTTTAGTTTTCCGGGCCAAATATCTGGAAATATATTCACGCGGGATGAAATGATCGATGATCCCTCCGGCCAGAAGCCCCAAGAGGACGGGGACGAGCATGATACGCGCGTAAGAAACGAACATGTGCCGGAATGATTTTAAAGCGTCAATCCAATACGAAAGGGCCAGCAGAAGGACGAGACAGGCCGACAGCCACACGATAGGCCTCTGATACCATTTGCTTTTCACGGGCTGAGCGCCCGCACAGCAAGAGTGAGAGGGATGGGTCGAATCTTCTTTCACGTTTTCGTCCTTTGAAGCATTATAACAAAAAAAGGTCTGAATCAGACTTATCAGGCCGTTGCCGCCTGGACGGATTCCACCGTAACCGAATCACCGGCCGCGTTCAATTCGCCCGTCACGGTAACATTCTGACCTTCAAAACCCGTAGCCTTCTCGGGATTGGAGATCATAATGTTGACCGGCCCATTCGCCGGCAAAAGCCACTGCCGTCATCATCACAAACGCCAAAAGAAACACCCATGCAAATACTTTCTCCATCTGCCAATCTCAATTCTGCTCCATTTTTATCATTTTTTGAATTCGCAACAGATTTCAAGCCAAAGGCATAGTTACAACCTATTTAATTTTAAATACTTATGCTAATTTTGACTAGGTTGCTCTGGGCTCCTACAAATCCAAAAAAATAGCCCCGGTCTCTCGTCATCTTTTTGAGAAATCCGAGGCTATTGGTGGACCAGATGGGAGTCGAACCCACGACCTCTACAATGCGAATGTAGCGCTCTCCCAACTGAGCTACTGGCCC
>JACQVP010000023.1 GCA_016209715.1 Candidatus Omnitrophota bacterium | reverse complement strand
GCGTCAGAGAGGTGGTGGTTCCCCGGAAGAGCCAATACAACCTCGTCGAACAGACGGGGATTGAGAAATTGTTCGCGGACCATCGCATCGATTACGTCATTCACGCCGCGGGGACCGTAGGCGGCATAGGGGCCAACCGGGCGAATCCCGGCTTGTTTTTTTACGATAACATCATGATGGGCGTCCAATTGATCGAGCAATGCCGGCTCCGGAAGATCGCGAAGACCGTCATCATCGGGACGATTTGTTCCTATCCTAAATTCGCGCCCATCCCGTTCCGGGAAGAGGACCTGTGGGAGGGCTATCCCGAAGAGACCAACGCCCCTTACGGCCTGGCTAAAAAGATGCTCATCGTCCAGGCCCGGGCCTACCGGGAACAGTACGGATTGAACTCTATCTGCCTCCTTCCGGTCAACATGTACGGTCCCCGTGACCACTTCGATTTGGAGAACTCGCACGTGATCCCGGCGCTCATCCGCAAATGCGTCACGGCCAAGGAAGAGGGAGAAAAAGAGATTGTTTGCTGGGGCGACGGTTCGCCGACCCGAGAGTTCCTTTTCGCCCGGGACGCCGCGGAGGGCGTGGTGCTGGCGCTGAAGCGGTACGACGGGCCGGAGCCCGTGAATCTCGGGACGGGGATCGAAATTTCCATCCGCGACCTGGTCACGATCATCGCGGAGGCCACGGGTTTTACCGGACAGGTCCGGTGGGACGCGACCAGGCCGAACGGCCAGCCGAGGCGCTGCCTCGACACGGCGAAGGCCGAAAAATTATTCGGTTTCAAGGCCCGGACGCCGTTTTCCGCCGGGGTCAAAGAGACCGTCGAGTGGTATTTACGGGCCGGAAAAGGGAATGAATCCGCTACGCAGCTTCTTTGAGAAGGCCGCTTCCGAACGCGCCGGGTGGAAGGCCAAGAACCGGTATTACCACCGGGACATCGAGTCTTTCGTCAAGTCCAATATCCCCGCCGGACGCTCCGTTTTGGAAATCGGCTGCGGCCCGGGAGATCTCATCGCGTCGGTGGATGCCCGTTTTGCGGTGGGCGTGGATTTCAGCGAGGGCATGGTCCGACAGGCCCGGACGCGGTATCCCTCCCCCCATTTCCTGGTGGCCGCCGCCGAGGACTTGCCCCTCCGCGAGCCGTTTGATTTTGTCATCCTGTCCGACGTGATCGGCCTTCTGCCGGATGTCCAGCGGGCGTTTGACCAATTGAAGGCCGTCACGACCCCCGACACCCGCCTGATCATCACTTATTATAATTATCTCTGGGAACCGGTCCTTAAATTTGCCGAGCGCGCGGGACTCAAAATGGCCGAGCCGACGCAGAACTGGCTTCCGCTGGAGGACATCCAGAATCTCCTGTACCTTTCGGGCTTCGAAGTGATTAAGAAAGGTTACCGTTTTCTGGTGCCGGCCCGGATCCCCGTGATTTCCGCGTTCTTCAATAAATTTCTTGCCAAGCTGCCCTTGATCCGGAGGCTTTGCCTCGTGGAATGGCTGATCGCGAAGCCTGTCTCCAAACCGCGGGACCCGGCCTCCGTGAAAACGAGCGTCGTGATCCCCTGCCGGAACGAACGGGACAACATTGAGCAGGCCGTGCTCCGGACGCCACGTCTCGGCGGCTCGACCGAGCTGGTGTTCGTCGACGGCGTTTCCACCGACGGAACCATTCAGGAAATCGAGCGCATGCAGAAGGCGCATCCCGAGAGGGATATCCGCCTGGTCCACCAGGGGGCCGCAAAGGGAAAATGCGACGCGGTCTACAAAGGCTTCGCCGCGGCGAAGGGCGACGTCCTCATGATCCTGGACGCCGATCTGACCGTCCCGCCCGAAGACCTGCCGAAATTTTTCCACGCCCTGGTCGACGGGAAGGGGGAGTTTATCAACGGCACCCGGATGGTCTATCCCATGGAAAAGCAGGCCATGCGTTTTCTGAACCATCTCGGAAACAAATTCTTCGGATTGGTGTTCAGCTATCTCCTCGAGCAGCGGTTCAGCGACACCCTTTGCGGCACCAAGGTGCTCTGGAAGAAGGAGTTCGACAAGATCCGCGACAACCGCGCCTATTTCGGCGACTTCGACCCATTCGGAGATTTCGACCTGATCTTCGGCGCCTCCAAGCAAAATTTGAAAATCATCGAGATCCCCGTCCGTTACCGGGAGCGGGTCTACGGCACCACCAAGATCCGGCGGTTCTTCCACGGGTGGCTTCTCCTCCGGATGTGCTGGATCGCCATGCGGAAGTTGAAGTTCGTCTGATGCAGACGCTGGATTGCGCGCTGCGGGAAGTTGAGAAAAGCGATTACGAACGTCTCGCGGCCTTCCTCTCCGAATTTCCCGGGGACGAGCACAGCGCCGGCTGGTGGATGGAACGGTTAAAATTCTGGTGGGACGCGAATCCGGCATTCGACGATCGCTGGGTGCGCGGGTGGATACTGCTCGACGGGGAGAGGATCGTGGGTTTCCTCGGCAATATCTTTGCCGCCTTTCTTCTGGACGGCCTCGAAGCCGTGGTCTACACGCCCACCACCTGGCGGGTGATCAAAGAATACCGGACCAACAGCCTGCGGTTGTTGCGAAAGCACGTGGCGTACTCGGCCGGTAAGGTGTCTTTCGGCACGACCCCCAACGTTCACGTCGAAAAAGTGCTCCTTCGTCTGGGATACGAAAAGCTGATCCGGGAGGAAGCTCTGCTGGGGGTGTATGTCGCTGACTTCCGCGAAGTGCTGGCCGCCTCCTTGGGCCGGAAGGCCTGGGGAAACTTTCTGGCCGCGATCGCCGCTCCCATCTTGCAAGTCGGCCAAAAGATATTCGGGGGATTCGCCGCTGCCGGGACGGCCGGGGAAGTCCGGGAATTGAAAGCGGCGGGAAAAGATTTTGACCTTTGGTGGGAGGCTGAACGGGTACGGATCCCCACGCGCGCCGTCAAAACTTCCGAAATCGTCAATTGGTATTGCTTCAAAAACCCGCAGGGCCCCAGAATTCTTTTGGGCCATTACCGGGAAGGCGCCCTCACCGCTTACATGATTCTCCAGGTTCACCGATCCGGCCGCGTGTCCAGCCTCGAGTGCGTTGATTGCGGCGGCGCTCAGGACCGCCGCACCTTCGCGGCGCTTCTCGCAAAGGCCGACGGGATTGCCCGCCGCGAGAAATGTGCGCTCGTGTACGTGCCCGCGTTTTCTCCCGCGATGGCCGAGACGCTCCGGTCATTGTTGCCCGTCCGCAAGCGGGCTCTTCCTCGGACGGAATACGTGTTGTGCGAGAACCCCGGTATTTTTAAGGGGGAAGGCTGTTTTCTGACTTACTGGCTGGGAGACGCGGGGATTTAGCGGGCCGCGGCCGGGAAGAGGCTTTCCATTTGGGCCGAAATGTTGCGGGCCCAGAGATAATCGTTTTCAGTGGGGCCGGCCGTGAAGTCGTAGTGGAAGAAATCCTCCCGCTTGTGACGCAGCCACTCTTTTTTGTAGTTGCCGCGATTTCCGACTTTCTTTCTGAGCACGATGTAAACAAACGCTTCCACCGTGTCTTTCAGCAAGCTCAAAGACTTGATTTTCTTGATTCGCCTGAAATACATCACCGGGCGGTTGTAAAACGACTTGAATGCCTTGTCGTACATGTCGCGGATGGATTGCCGGCTCAAGGTCGGGATGTCGACGATGCTGTTGCCCAATTCATAATCCCACCAGTCTTTGGTCTTGAGGGCCGCGTTCTGCTCCGCCCAGGCGTAGAGCTGCGTGCCGGGATAGGGAGTGGTGATGTTGAAAATGGCGATGTCGGGGTCCAGCTCGATGGCATATCGAAGCGTTTCCTCGATGGTCTCTTCCGTTTCGCCGGGGGTCCCGAAAATGAAGGCGGCGCGGACTTCCATGCGCGCCTTCTTCACCAAGCGGACGGCCTCTTTCGTCCTCTCGAGATCGATGTCCTTGCGCAGGATTTTCAGGATCTTCTGGCTGCCGGACTCCACGCCGAACATGACCTGATGGCAGCCCGCCTTTTTGAGGGCGAAGGCCATCTCTTCGTTCAGGCAGTCGGTGCGCGCGAAACAGCTGAAGCCGACGCCGACCTTTTTTTCATGCATGAGCCGGCAGAACTCGAGGACGTTTTTCTTCATCACGGTGAAAGTGTCGTCGTAAAACTGGATCTCCCGGATGCCGTAGGTGTCCCGGAGATGGATGATCTCCTCGACTACCTTCGCGGCGGGACGCGTGCGCAGGGTTGTCTCCGCGGAATTGCAGAAAATGCACTTCCCGGGGCAGCCGCGCGTCATCAGCATGTTGATGGCCGGCAGGCGCCGGTAAGCGCCCACGGCGGGATAATACTTGTGCATCGGGACCAGATGATAGGCGTACCGGGGCAGTTGGCCCAAGTCCATCAGGACGGGCCGCGCCGGGTTGTGCACGACCTTGCCTTCCGCGCGGTAGCTCAAGCCCTGGATTTTCGCGGGAGACTCGCCGCGGCACAATTCCAGCATCGTTTGCTCGCCGTCGCCGCGCACCGCGAAATCGATATGCCGGTTCCGCAGGGTTTCGTCGGGAAGGGCGTCGATGTGTACGCCGCCCACGACCACCGTGATGTTGGAGTCGACCTGTTTGGCGATTTGGGCGATGCGATGGGAAACGATGGCCGTCGAAGTCATCATGGTGAGGCCGAGATAATGCGGGTTGGCCTTCTTGATTTCCTCTGCGATTTGGGACTCGGAAAGCTCATAGACATGCGCGTCGAGAATGGTGACGCTGAATCCCGCTTGTTCGAGGACGGCCCCGATGGAAAGCAGGCTCAGGGGCGGCATTGCGCCCTTGATGCCGTGCCAGATATTGTCATCTCGGGTGATCCAGGGCGGATTGATCAGGAGAACTCGGGTCGCTTGGTTTGCCATAGCTGGATTTGTAATATACATCGACACTTGCGTCATTTCAATAAGTAATTTTCTCAGCTTTAAAGGACATTTTTTTTATTTCTTGCCCTATATATTTATTGGTATAATCCTTCGCTC
>JACQVP010000022.1 GCA_016209715.1 Candidatus Omnitrophota bacterium | reverse complement strand
GACCTACGATCTGAAACCGGACTCCCCCGGGGACTCTCCGACCGATGCCTTCGAGGAATTTGACACCGAGGATACCGTGGACGCTATTGCCCGTGCTCTCGGCAGCGGCGGGCACGAAATCGTCAAGCTCGGCGGCGGCAAGGGAGCCCTGAAAAAAATACTGGCCGAAAACTGGAACGCCGAGGGAGGCGGGATCGAATTCATTTTCAATCTTGCGGAAGGCGCGGGCGGCCGGGCCCGCGAAGCCCAAATGCCGGCCCTTTTCGAGCTCTTCGGCATTCCTTACACCGGCTCCGATCCCTTGACGCTGGCCCTCGCCCTCGACAAGGCCCAGGCAAAAATCATGGTTTCCTCTGCCGGCGTCCGGACCGCGGAATTCAGGGTGGCCGGCACCCCGGCCGGCCTCCCGGATTCGCTTCCGGCGTTTCCGCTTTTCGTGAAGCCCCTGTGCGAAGGGTCGAGCAAAGGGATCCGCTTCTCTTCCGTGGTGTCCGGCCGGCAGGCGCTTGAAGACCAGATGAAATGGTTAAGATCGGAATACGGCGATATCCCCGTCCTGATCGAACGGTATATTCCGGGACGGGAATTCGCGGTGGGCGTCCTCGGCAATGAGCCGCCGGGTGTTCTCGGCGTGATGGAAATCCGCTTCCGCGATCCGGGGCATAAAGACTTTGTTTACTCCCTGGAAGTCAAACGGGACTGGCAGAGACTTTGCGAATACGTCGTCCCGGCCGAAGAAGGGACCCGCCTCGGGCAGGAACTCAAAAGCGCGGCGCTCGCGGCCTTCCAGAGTCTCGGCTGCCGCGACGTGGCCCGCATTGATTTCCGCGTGAATGACGCCGGGGAGGTCTATTTCCTCGAAGCCAACCCGCTTCCGGGGCTTTCTCCGGTCTCCGGGGACCTCGTCATCATGGCCCGCGGCATGGGATGGAAGTACGAGGACCTGATCCTCGCGATTTTCAATCATTCGCTGGCGCGGCAACGCTGACTCTTCAGCGCCTTGAACGCCGATTCTCGCCACGCGGCGAGAATTGCCTCTAAAGATTTTCCGCGCCCCGTCGATACGATGAGCCCAACACTCCGGAGGATTCCATGAAAAAACCATTCGCGGCCATTTCCATCGCTCTGATCTTCAGCGGCGCCCTCGTCTGGGTCGCCGGCATCGGTTCCGACACCGCCCTGTCCATCAAAATGAAAGGAGAGGTAGAAGTCACCGGTTACGCGACGCAAAAAATAACTTCCGATTTGGGCCTTGCCGACTTGACCGTGCAGGCCAAGGACACCGACATAAAGCTGGCTTATGACAAACTGGCCGCGGGCCGGACCGCGCTGAAGCAATATATAGATAGCTTCCGATTTGACGCCGGGGATGTCACGGTGTCTCCCGTAGAAGTCCGCGAGAAATTTAAAATCAATTCCAAGGGATTTGAGCTGCCGGAGTTAGACCATTTGATCGTGAGCCAGACTTTTACCGTGCGATCCCCGGACGTTCGGCAAGTGGAAAAAATGGCCGCCGACGCCGGGGGCTTGATGGGGCGGGGAATCGATCTCCGGGCCTCGGCGCCGCGCTTCATTTATACGCCGCTCAACGACCTGAAAATCGAAATGATCGGCCGCGCCTCCGCGAACGCCAAGGAGCGGGCCGAAACGCTCTCCAAAAACGGCAAATTCAGGTTGGGAAACGTGTCGCAAGTGCGTGTCGGCGTGTTCCAGATCACGCCCGCAAACTCAACGGACATATCGGATTACGGCTTAAACGACACCTCCAGCATCGAGAAGGAAATAAAAAGCACGGTGGAGGTACATTACTTTGTAAAATAAACACCCCTTTTGCTATAATATTCCCTTTCACCGGACTTAAATAAGCAAAATTTAGTGATACTCGCGGCAGCCCTGACTTACATTGGAAAATAAATAAGGGGGTCAGGACAGTTGCGAGTTTCCATGAAGATTTAATGGTACTCGCGGCAGTAGCTCAATTGGATAGAGCATCAGTCTACGGAACTGAGGGTTGCAGGTTCAAGTCCTGCCTGCCGCATTTGATGCGATTAGAAAAAGAAATGAGTTGAGGAGGAAGCAATGAATAAACATTCGCGCATGCCCATGATTATGATGACGCTTGTTTTCGCCGCCGGGGTTCTCGCCGTCACGCCGGCCGCCGAAGCGAAATCGAAGAAAAGCAAGGTGGAAAAGAAAACCGTAAAAGTCGAGAAGACCGAAGTCGTGACCCAGTCGGGGCCCATCATGGTCGCCCCGCGCCAGAGTCCCCCGGCCGGTTTCAACACTCCCGGTCCCAAAGGTCCGGAAATCCAGACCCCCGTGTTTAACCCGCAGGGCTCCCAATCCTTTCCGGCCGGATACGCCCCTCCCGGATACGCCGTGGCCCAGGAAGCCAAGCCCACGGTGACGGACAACACGAAGGACAGCATCGCTTACCTGGAAGGCCGCCGGAAGGACCTGGAAAAGCGCAAAGTCGATCCCACTCAAATCGAGGCCATTGACCAGGAAATCAAATCTTTGAAATCCTCGCTCAAGGATCTGAAGGAAGACAAGAAAGAGGTCAAGAAAGCGGCCCAAGAAGCCAAGAAGGAAAGCAAGGCCGCCGCGAAAGAATCCGCGCAGTCCTGAGCGAGCGGTGGAAAAGACCGTTCATGAGCATTACATGCGGGAGGCGCTGAAACAGGCGAATCTCGCGTTTGAGAAGGGCGAGGTCCCGGTGGGGGCCGTGATCGTCCATAAAGGCCGCCTGATCGCCCGCGCGCACAATCAAACCGAAATGCTCCACGATCCGACGGCCCACGCCGAAATGATTGCCATCACCCAGGCGGCCAACCATTTGGCCTCCGAAGGCGGCGCGGGACATCGCGGCTCGCTGGAAAAGGCGAGCATCTACGTGACGATGGAACCCTGCCCGATGTGCGCCGGCGCCCTGGTCATGGCCAAATGCGAAAACCTGTACTACGGGG
>JACQVP010000021.1 GCA_016209715.1 Candidatus Omnitrophota bacterium | reverse complement strand
GCCCTCAGCTACATAGCTGAGGCAAATAACTCAAAACCACAAGTTTTGAGTTTGGTCATTAGCCCTCAGCTACATAGCTGAGGGCGATAAGCGGCCCCAAACTTGTGGTTTGGGGCCATCGGGGGCATACTTAAACCATGGAAATGGATCAGCTGTTGCGGCAGTGCGTGGACCTGGGGGCTTCCGACATCCATTTGACGGTCGGCAAGCCCGCAAGTTTCCGCCTGCATGGGAAACTGGTCCCGGTGACCGAGACGGCCCAGGTGCTCGAGCCCAAAGACACCGAGGTCCTGATGAAGTCCATCATCTCGGACCATCACCGGCACAAAGTGGAAGAGGTGGGCGGCACCGATTTCGGTTTTTCCTACGGGAAGGAGGCGCGCTTCCGCGTCTCGATCTTCAAGCAAAAAGGCAATTACTCCATCGTCCTCCGCCAGATCCCGAAGAAAATCTTTACCTTCGAGGAGATCGGCGTTCCGGCAAAAATCAAGGAACTCCTGCAAAAGCCGCGAGGGCTGATCCTGGTGGTCGGGCCGACGGGCAGCGGCAAGACGACGACGCTGGCGACGATGGTGGATTACATCAATACTTACCGCAACTGCCACATCCTGACGGTCGAAGACCCGATCGAATATTTTCACGAGCACAAGAATTCGATCGTCAACCAGCGCGAGGTCGGCGTGGACGTGATTTCCTTCCATGAAGCGCTGATCAAGGGCCTGCGGCAGGACCCCGACGTGATCCTGGTGGGGGAAATGCGCGACTTGCAGACGATGGAGGCGGCGATCTCGGCCGCCGAAACCGGCCACCTGGTCATGGCGACGCTGCACACCACGGGTGCCGCGCGCACGGTGGACCGCATCATTGACGCCTTTCCCGCGCACCAGCAGGGCCAAATCCGGACCCAGTTGGCGTCCTCCATCACGGCCATCGTTTCCCAATTGCTGCTTCCAAGGCCGGGGGGAGAGGGCCGGGTCGCCGTCATTGAATTCATGGTCGCCACCAATTCTATCCAGAACCTGATCCGGGAGGGCAAGACCTTCCGTATAATTTCGGATATCCAGACCGGCGCCAAGTACGGGATGCGCACGTTCGACACGCATTTGCTGGAGCTTTACGCCAAGGGGCTGATCACCCTGGAAGACATGCTGCCGGTGTCCTACGATCCGGACCAGCTTGCCGCTCAGGTAGCCGCTTTAACGGCAAGCGTCAAAAAGAGATAATCCGCAGAAAATAGTTGCAATTTCCGGTTCTTTCTATTAATCTTTAGGCGTTTGTAAGACCGTTCGTCCTAGGGTAACCTGTAAGTTCAGAATCCCCACGAGACAACCTGCATCCTAAATTCCATAGCAATCATAAGATAGATGGGTCCATTCGCCCGCTTGTAAACCAGCATCCTGCGATGAGTAAAATATTTCTGATAGACGGCAACTCCTTTTGCTACCGGGCTTTTTATGCCATCCGCCAGCTCTCGAATTCCAGAGGTGAGCCCACTAACGCCATTTACGGCTTCGTCACCATGCTCCGGAAGATGATCAAGGACGAGAAGCCGGAGGGATTGGCGGTGTCTTTCGACCTGGCGGGGCCGACGTTCCGGCACGCCATCGATTCGGATTACAAGGCGCACCGGAAACCGATGCCTGACGATTTGGTCACGCAGATCCCCCACATCAAGGAATTCGTGCGGGCCATGCGGATCCCGATTTACGAAAAGGAAGGTTTCGAAGCGGACGACGTCCTCGGGACGCTCGCCCGCAAGCTGGCGCGGGCAGGCCACGAGGTCTACATCGTGACCGGCGACAAAGACATGCTCCAGCTCGTGAACGACCGGGTGAAGGTCTACAACCCCTCCAAGGAAGGTTTGATTTTCGATGAAGGAGAAGTGCGCAAAAAATTCGACGGCCTCGGGCCGGACAAAGTCGTGGACGTGATGGCGCTTGCCGGCGACGCCTCGGACAATATCCCGGGCGTCCCGAAAATCGGGCCCAAGACCGCCGTCGCGCTGATCAAGCAATTCGGCTCCCTCGACAACCTCTACCGGGGACTGGCCCAGGTGAAGAGCGAGTCGCAGAAGCAGCTGCTCACGGAAAACGAGTCCATGGCGCGGCGCTCGCACGAACTGGCGGAAATCGATTGCGACGTGCCGGTGGATTTCGACCTCCG
Source organism: Candidatus Omnitrophota bacterium (assembly GCA_016209715.1). Lineage (GTDB taxonomy): Bacteria > Omnitrophota > Omnitrophia > Omnitrophales > Omnitrophaceae > JACQVP01. Next base: position 3,425 of record JACQVP010000021.1, on the reverse strand, counting down.
GGACGTGTCCCTCCGGGAGCCTGATTGCGTCCGGCTCACCGAGCTCCTCAAGCGTTTCGAGTTCAAGGCCCTGCTCAGGGAAATGATCCCGGCCGGGGAAGCGGACGCGACGGTCGCGAGGGCTTACCGGCTCATCGTCACGGAAAATGACCTGGCCGCGCTCGTCAACGAGCTCAAGGCGGCTCCCGAGATTGCCGTTGATACGGAAACGACGTCGTCCGACCCTCATTTGGCCCATCTTGTCGGCCTGAGTTTTTCCTGCTGCGAGAAGGCGGCGGCGTATGTCCCGGTCAAGTCCCCGCGGCATCAGGGCGGCGGGCTGGCGGAAGAGCTCGTGCTGGCCGCGCTGAAACCCGTTCTGGAAGACCCCCGGATCAAGAAACTCGGCCAAAACATCAAATACGACTGGATGGTCCTGAAAAATCACGGCATCGAACTTTCCGGCGTCTATTTCGACACCATGGTGGCTTCCTATCTCATCAACCCGACCAAGCGCAACCACAATCTCGACGACATCTCCTTCGAGTACCTCGACGTGAAAAAGATCGCGACCAAGGACTTGATCGGGAACGGCAAGAAGGAAATCACCATGGACTGCGTGCCCATGGACAAGGTCGGCGATTACGCCTGCGAAGACGCGGACTGCGTTTACCGGCTCAAGCAGAAGCTCGCGCCGATGCTCGCCGAGAGGGGTCTCGAGAAGCTTTTTTACGAGCTGGAGATGCCTTTGGTGGAAACGCTCGCGCGGGTGGAAATGAACGGCGTGAAGATCGACCGCGAAATCCTGGGAGCCCTCTCGAAGTCCGCCGAGACGAGTCTCGGCAAGCTCGAAGGCGAGATCTACGGCGAGGCCGGCGGCGAGTTCAACATCAACTCCCCGCGGCAGCTCGGCGAGGTGCTCTTCGTGAAACTCGGGCTCCCGGCCGGGCGGAAGACCAAGACCGGGTTCTCGACGGACGTCGAGGTCCTGGAAAAACTGGCGGAGAATTACAAGCTCCCGAAGCTCCTCCTGGAATACCGCGAGCACTCCAAATTGAAATCGACTTATCTCGATGCCCTGCCGGAACTCATCAACCCGCGCACGGGGCTCATCCACACCTCCTTCAACCAGACGGTGACGGCCACGGGGCGGCTCTCGAGTTCGGAGCCCAACCTGCAAAACATTCCGATCCGCACCGAATTGGGGCGCCGCATCCGCAAGGCCTTCGTGCCGCGCGGAAAGGGGCGCAGGCTCCTTTCCGCCGACTATTCGCAGATCGAGTTGCGGCTTCTCGCGCATTTCAGCGAGGACCCGGCGCTTCGCAAGGCCTTTCGCGACGACACCGACATCCACCGTTTCACCGCGACCGTGCTGTACAACGTCAAGGAATCCGGCGTCACGTATGAAATGAGGAATCTCGCGAAGACCATCAATTTCAGCATCCTCTACGGCAAGACCCCTTTTGGGCTCTCCCGCGACCTCGGAATTCCCATCGAGGAGGCCGACGCGTTCATCAAAGCGTATTTCGCGCGCTATCCTCGCGTGCGGGAATTCCTCGAGGCGCAGAAGGAGAAGGCCAAACAGGACGGGTTCCTGACTACCATCTTGGGGCGCCGGGCCTATTTTCCCGACTTGAAAAGCCCCAACGCCACGCTCCGGCAATTCGCCGAGCGCGCGGCGATCAATGCGCCGCTGCAGGGTTCGGCCGCGGACCTGATCAAGCTGGCGATGCTCGCCATCGACCGGGAGCTGGCGGCGAAAAAATCCGAAGCGCGCATGATCCTGCAGGTGCACGACGAGCTCGTGTTTGACGCGCCGGGGGCGGAAATGCCCGCGTTGAAGAAAACGGTCCGCGAGCTCATGGAGGGCGCCTTGACGCTCTGCGTGCCCCTCAAAGTCGATTTGACGGAAGGCGATTCCTGGTACAAGGAATCTTGACATGAGACCTTTGCTGGTCGGCCTGACCGGGGGCTTTGCTTCGGGCAAATCGACCGCGGCCCGGATGTTCCGGAAGCTGGGGGCTTGCGTGCTGGATTCCGACCGGATCGTCCGGGAGGCCCTGCAAACGGGCACCGCGACGCATCGAAGGATCGTCCGGGCCTTCGGGCCGGCCGTCCTCCGGCGAGACAGAGCCCTCGACCGGGCGAAGCTCGCGGCGGTGGTGTTTCGCGACGCGCGGGCGCGGAAACGCCTGGAGAAGATAGTGCACCCGTTCGTGCTCGCCCAGATCCGCCGGCGGGCGCGGGAGTCGAAGCGGCCGGTCGTGGTGGCGGAGGTGCCCCTGCTTTTCGAAGTCGGGTTCGACCGCCACGTGGACGTGTCCGTGGTCGTGAAGGCATCGCGGCGGCGCCAGCTGGCGCTGGCCGCGCGGAGGGGAACGAAGAAGCCGGACGCGGAACGCCGCATCCGGGCGCAGTGGCCGCTCGCCGGAAAATTGAAGCGCGCGGATTTTATCATCGATAATGACGGACCGCTCCGGAAGACGGAAGCGGAAGTGAAACGTGTTTGGACGAAAATAACTACTAAAGAGGTGTGATAATGCCAAAGGAAAAAGAAGCAGTGACTCAGAAAGAAACGCAGGAAACCGAAGTCAGGCCGAGCGGCGGGGGCGGCAAAGAGGCCGCGCTCGACATCGAAACGCTGAAGAAAATGAAGATCGCGGAGCTCCAGGAGCTGGGGACGCGGTTCGGCGTCGCGGTGAGCGGCTTGAAGAAGCAGGACCTCATTTTCAAGATCCTGCAGGCGCGGACGGAACAGACCGGGCTCATGTTCGGCGAAGGCGTGCTCGAGATCCTCGAGGACGGTTTCGGGTTTCTCCGTTCGCCCAATTACAATTACCTGCCGTGCCCGGACGACATCGACGTCTCTCCGTCGCAGATCCGCAAGTTCAATCTGCGGACGGGCGACACGGTGAGCGGACAGATCCGGCCCCCGAAGGAAGGCGAGCGTTATTTCGCCCTGCTGAAGGTGGAGGCGGTGAATTACGAATCGCCGGAGACGGTGAAGGACCGCACGCAGTTCGACGACCTGACCCCGCTTTATCCCGAAGAGCGACTGCTCCTCGAGACGGAATCGACGGACCTGTCGATGCGGGTCATGGACCTCCTGACGCCGATCGGGAAAGGGCAGCGCGGCATGATCGTCGCGGCGCCTTACAGCGGCAAGACGATCCTGCTCCAGAAGATCGCGAACAGCATCGTGAAGAACAATCCCGAGATCATGCTGATCGTCCTGCTGATCGACGAACGTCCGGAAGAAGTGACGGACATGCAGCGTTCGGTGAAGGGCGAAGTCATCTCTTCCACATTCGATGAGCCGGCGGAACGGCACGTCCAGGTGGCGGAGATCGTGCTCGAGAAGGCGAAACGCCTGGTGGAGCACAAGAAGGACGTGGTCATTCTGCTGGATTCGATCACCCGCCTGGCGCGCGCCTACAACACGGTGG
>JACQVP010000020.1 GCA_016209715.1 Candidatus Omnitrophota bacterium | reverse complement strand
GCGCGAGACATTGCCCGATGTGGTAATAAAGGCAAGCGCTGTCGGGGAGCGTCACGCATTTCCGGATCGGAAAAATCGTGTTGATCACGCGCACGGCCTCCCGGAGCAGCCCGGCGTCGGTGAACGGGCCGTAGTACGTCGCGTGGCGGTCCGTCTTCCGCCGGGTCACGGTCAGCAGCGGAAAGTCCTCCCCGGAAATCTTTATGAAGGGGAAGCTCTTGTCGTCCTTGGCCCGGCTGTTGTAGCGCGGCGCGAATTTGCGGATGAGCTGGGCCTCGAGCAGAAGCGCGTCGATCTCCGTGGGGGTGCCGATGGTGTCGATGTCCTCGATCTTGCGGACCAGCGCCACGATCTTGGGCCCCAAGTCGTTCGCCCGGAAATAGCAGGAAACCCGCTGGCGCAGGTTGGCCGCCTTTCCGATGTAAATCACGTCTCCGCCCGCGTCTTTCATGAGATACACCCCGGGCGCCGGAGGGAGGGACTTCAATTTTTGGCGGATCCGCTCGGGTGTCATGCAGCTTATTTTAGCACAGCCCCGCGGCAGCCCGTTTTTTCAGGGGCGGGCGAAGGTCTTCCAGACGGCGCCGAGCTCCTCGACGCGGAACAGCGCGCAAAGAACCGCGTAGATCGCGAGCGCGGAGGCGATGGAGGCGCTCAGGCCGGCGATGCCGTCGGCGAGCTCGGAGCCCAGGGAAAAATTCGCGTGGGAGTAGACCCACAGAGCGGCCAGGCCCGTCAAAACGCTCGCGACCGTGATCTTCAAAGTCGATATCGCCAGCCGTCCGAGGTCCAGGCCCCGCACTTTCTTCTCCAGGAAGAAGATCTGCAGGCCAAAATTCAGGATCGCGCTCACGGAAGTGGCCAGCGCCAGGCCGCCTTCGCGGAGCGGCCACATCAGGATGAGATTGAGCACGATGTCGACCAGCACGCAGGCGGAGGAAATCAGAAACGGGGTCTTGGTGTCCTGGACGGCGTAAAAAGCGGAGGTCATCATCTTCTGGCCGGAGTAGGCGAAGAGCCCCAGAGAATAAAACATCACGGTGTTCGCCGTGCGCATCGTCGAGACGGCGTCGAAGTTGCCGCGCTCGAACAGGACCCGGACGATGGGGGTCTTTAAAAAAATCAGCCCGCAGGAGGCGGGGATCACGATCAAAAACGTGGTCCTCAGCGAAAACGACAGCGTCTCCTTCAGGTCCTCGTAATCGCGCTGGGCCGCCTGTTCGGAAAAGGAAGGCAGGAGGGCGGTCCCCATGGCGATGCCGAAAAGCCCCAGCGGGAATTGCATCAGGCGGTTCCCGTACCAGAGGCTCGAATTCGCCCCGTCGCCGAGAAAGAACGCCAGCGTCATGTCGATCAGGATACTCACTTGGGTGACGGCAAATCCCATGATCGCCGGCAGGATCAGGCCGTAAATTTTCTTGAGGGCCGGATGATAGAAATCATACGCCAAACGCATCCGGTAACCGAGCCCGCGCAGGGGGAAAAATTGGACCGCGAGCTGGATCACGCCGGAAAACAGCACGGTCAGGGCCAGAAGATGGGCCCGGGCCTCCAGGTCGCCGCCGATCGGGCACACCCAAAGAATGCCCAGGATCCAAACCACGTTCAGGATGACGGGAGACAACGAGGGCGTGAAGAAATGCCGGTGGCAGTTCAGGATCCCCATGGAGAGCGCCACGTGCGCGAGAAAGAGAATGTAAGGAAACAGGATCTGCAAGAGCGAGAGCGTCAGGCGGATCTTCTCCGGAAACTCGCCGACCCTCAGCGCCAAGGCCGTGGCGCCCAGGACCAGCAGGACCAGTGCCCCGAGGAACAGGCTCAGCAGGGTCGAGACGATGTGCGCCACCCGGTCGGCTTCTTCGCGGCCTTTCTCGCGGAGGACTTCTATGTAAACGGGGATGAATGCGCTCGAGAGCGCCCCTTCCCCGACGAGCCGCCGCAGGAAGTTGGGCACGGTGAAGGCATAGAGGAAAGCGTCCCAGGGGCCGCTCGTGCCGAACATCTTGGCGCTGACGATGTCGCGCACAAGCCCCATGACGCGGCTCATCAAAGTCAGGACCCCGATGAGACCGGCCGACTTGAGGAGATGCTTTCTGGCCTTGGCCTTGGCCGAGTGCCGCGTTTGTTCCATGCGCCTTCCCTTAATTGACAAAGCCTCTGATCCGTGTTACATTGTCCGACTTTTACCGGAAAGGAGATTTCGTTCCATGCCTAATATCCCTTCGGCGGCCAAGCGGATGCGGGCCGACGCCAAGAAAAGACAAACCAACCAGGCCAGCCTGTCCGAATTGAAGACCCTGACCCGAAAGCTCTATAAGCTGGCTGCCGAAAAAGACTTGAAGAAAACCGCCGAACTTGCGCAGCGGGTCGTGAAAAAATACGACCAGGCCGCCTCCAACGGCATCATCCCCCGCAGCCGGGCCGACCGCAAAAAAGCCCGGGTGGCCCAAGTCCTCCGTAAAATCAAATCCAACGGATAATAAACGCTTCCAGTCCCGCGAGCGGTTCGATCTGACCGGTTTTCATCTGCCGGTCCAGCGTGAATAAATCCTGATACACCGTCCGGAGTTTCGCCACCGTAAACTTTTTCACGTGCCGGAGGAAGTCGTTGAGGAAGAAACGCGGGACTCGCACTTCCTTCCCGATCTCGGCGGCATTCCTTCCCTGAGACAGCATCTCTGAAGCCTGCCACACCCTTTTGAAGTGCCAATTGAGAAGCCCCACAATTTCCTGCTCGGTGATACCCTCCACCTCACAAAACGCCTTCAGGATCTTCAGGCAACGGCCCGCCTGGCTTCCGATGAACGCGTTCACCAGATCAAACCGTTCATAATCGCCGCCCCGCTCGGCCAGCGCCAGCACAGCTTCGCTCGTGATTTCGGCCCGGGCGCCGGAATTCAGGATGAGTTTGTCCAGGCTTTCCGCGAGCGCGCCCGTCTCGGCCTGGCAGCGCTCCATGAGAATCTCCAATGCATCCGGAGCAATGGTCTTCGCCGACTGAGCCAGCGTCTGTCTCACCATTCCCTGCGCCGACTCGCGGTTCGAGGGCTCCGATCGCAAGACCTTACCGGCCTCTTGCACCCACCTCCGGAGCGGATCGGATTCGGACAGCTCGGGGGCTTCGAGGATCAGCACCGTAAACGCGGGGAGCGGCGTGAGCGCCGCGGGGATGGTTTCTTTCGACGATTTCGCTATTTGCTCCGCGCCCTTGAGGACCAGGCATTGCCGCTCTGCCAGGAAAGGAAAGGTCTTCGCCTCTTCCAGGAAGCGGGAAAGGTCGAGGTCCCAGCCGTGGTGGATTCGCACGGCCGCGGGATCAATGGAAAGGGTTTGGATGAGTTTGTGACGCTGTCTTTCCGAAGCGTAGGGGTCGCCTTCGAGAAGATAAAGTCCGATCACCAGTCTTCGACGACCCGGTTGACGATCTTCCCCGCCAGATCGGTGATGGCCTTTCCGGCGGCCTGCTCTTCTTCGATCTTTCTCGGGCCGTTGATGAAGTACTGCGTGTCACCGGAAAAATTTTCTTCCGTCCAAAAAACCTTGCCCGTCCTGCGGTCCTCCAGAGTGAGTTTCACCACGATGAACAAACGGTATTCGTCCACTTGTTCGAAGCGGTTGAACCGGAACGGTTCCTGTTCATAAGCGATGATTTCGCCCCGCAGGATGAGATCCGCCTGGTCGGTGCCCTCCAGGCGGAGGTTGCCGTCCTTGGCCAGATCGTTGACCACGGCCTGCGTCAGGCGGCTCTCGAGACCGGCCACGTAGGTCAGGATGTTTTCCGGAGGGATGGCGTTGGTGAACATCGGCACGGCGATGCTTTCCGCGCGGTCGTAAGGGAGGACGATTTTATTGGTGTAACCGCAGCCGGCCCCCAACACCCAAAGGGCCAGGAGCCAAAACGCCTTACTTTTCAAAGGAGGTCACCTCGGTCTTCAAGCTTTCGGAAAGTTTCTTTTTCTCTTCCATCAGGTTTTGCTTCTGGATCTGGACTTCGCGCACCTGGTCCAAAAGGTCGTCCAGTTCGTTTTCGAGGACCTCGTACCGGAAATCCTCTTTCTTCCTGAAATCGGATATCTTTTTCGAGATCTTTTCTTTTTTCTCCGCCAGCAGCTCCTGCCGTTTGTTGACGATCTTCTCCTCTTTCTTGACGATCTTGAGGAGTTCCTCCTCCGTCTTCTTCCGCTCCTCGTCGATCAGCTTCTGGCGGTCCTGAAAAGCCCGGTCGGTGATGCCAAAACGCTCCTTAAGGCGGTCCGAGAATTCTTTCTCGTAAAACACTTTGAGGTCCTTTTCCAGCCTCTCGCGTTCTTCCCGGTAGGCCTTCTGGCGGCCGGTGATTTCTTTCTCCAGCTCCGATAGCTCTTTCTCGAGGGCGATGATGTCCGGAGAGGCCTCGGTCTTGGCGGCGGGCGCGGCCTCGGCCGGAGCTTGCGCCGCCGGGACTTCCGCTTCGATTTCCCTGATTTTCTCGCCGAGCAGGCGCTTCTTCGCGCGGAGGTCTTCCAAATCGCGCGTTTCCCGGTCCAACCGGTCGATCAGAATTTCCTTTCTTTCCTCGGACGGGAACACCCTCCGGGCGCTGTCCACGACGTCTTCCAGAAAGGTCCCGGGCCGCTCGATGAACACGGAACGGTAGGAAAAACCCTTCCGGCCCGCGCCCTCCTTTTGCAATTCCTTGAGGTCCTTCTTGAGCGCGTCGATTTCACGCACCCGCGCTTCGATGATGATGCTTTCAAACTCGATTTCTTCCCGCAATTGCCGGATCCGCGAGGACGCCGCCTCCGCGCTCAAACCTTCCGCCTTCAGGCTCTTCGAACGGACGGTCCGCTCGCGCGGCTCGAGGCCGAAGAGAAAGGCGTGAAAAAAACGGTAAAAACCTTTGGCCGGCGCGGCGACCGTGCGGCCCGCTTGCACCATGACCGGCTGATGGTCTTTCACTTGCCGGACCAACAATTCCAATTCTTCGACTTTGGCCTTTTTCGCGATCCCGCGGTCTTCGACCTCTTCGTACCGCCAGCGGATTTCTCTTTCCACCAGCTTGATTTTCTTCTTCAGGCGGATTTCCTCCGGCAGGACGGAGGTCTCGGACTCGGGGGCCGTCTTTTCGGCGGACACCGGCCCGGGCACGCTGCGGCCCTCGAGTTCCTCTTGGAAACTCTTCTGAATGGCCTCGACGATGCCTGCCTTCTCCTTCAATTCCTTTTCCAGGCCGTTCATCCGCTCGTTGGCCTCGCGGAGCTTTTCGGCCGGATCCGTCGACGAAAACATGATCAAATCCCACGACCGGGTAACCGCCTTGCCGGGCATTTTGAACAGGCGCTTCCAGGATTTCTTGCCGGTCAGGCGCTGGAAGTCCCGGCGCCTGGATTCGTAACGGTCCTTCATGGCCTCGAGGGCAGCGGATTCGCGGTCCGAAGATTCCAGCCGCTGTTTCAAATCCCCGCCCTGCTGGCTGAGGATCTCCTGAAACTCTTTTTTCCGCGAAAGCAATTCCAAGTCCTCGCTCCGCATGTCGTCCCATTCGGTCAGCGTCTCGGACCGGAAATCGTACAGCTCCTCCTTCTTCAGATCCCAGAGCTTCATCTCCCGCGCCAGTTCGGACAGATTGTCGGCGTGCATCCCGCGCAAGTTTTCGACGTTCTCCTGGCCGCGGAAGGGCAAATGGAATTCGGTGGAAACCCCGAGCTCGTTTTCGATGCGGTTGAGCTTGTTCTTTTCCCGGAGCAGCGCGGCCTCTTCGGCGCGCAGCGATTCCGACCACATCCGGAAGGCCTTTTGGAGGTCCTCCGAGGTGTTGTTGCGGTAAAGCTTGCGTTTTTGCTCCAGGGCCTTCTTCTTCTCCTTCAGTTCCGCGCTCTTTCTCTTCAGGGCCTCGCGCCGGCGCTTCAAGTCCGATACCTTCCGGCGGTCGAAGCTGCGGATGCTGGACTTGATCGCCTTTTCCTTCTTCTTGAGCTTTTTCAGGTCGTTGGTCAGCGGGGCTCTGCGCGGATCCTCGTCTCTCAGGCCCCGCAGGGTTTCCTCGATCTCCTTTTTCCGCAGAGAGATTTGCGTGGACTCGGCCTGCAGGTCGTCCTCCTTCTTCTTGATGAATTTGACGGGGGACTTAAAGAGCTCGAGCCGCTCGCGAGCCTTGGCGGCCCAGGTAGTCCGCGGGTAATTCTTCATCACGTCCTGGTAATAAATCGTGGCGCTCTCGAGGTAATTTTCGCGTTCGTAATACTCGCCGATTTTGAAATTTTTTTCGGCGTTCTTTTCGTCAATCGCCTTCTTCATGCGCAGGGCCTGCCCGCGCACGTTGGCGGCCGGATATTCGGACAGGAAATTGTCGAAATAATCCTCGGCCCGGTCGAGGCCCTCCTGGCTCCGGTTCATGTTCTTGGACATCTCGAGCGAGACTTCGCCCATCTGGAATTTGGCGTCGGGTGCGAGGGGGCTGTCGGGATAATTGTCGACGAACCTTTCGAACGTCTCCACTGCCTTGGGGAGATTCCCGCTGCGCTTGTAGGCGATGCCGAGCTGAAAGAGCGCCTTGTCGCCGTATTCACCAAAGGGCGCGTTCTTGACCACCTGTTCGAAGACCTCGATGGCCTTGGGGAGGGCCGGCATTACCGGCATCCCCATGAACTTGGTCTTCTTCCCGGAGAGGAAGACGTTGCCGATGCGATACTGCCTCTCGATGACTTCGTTGGCCCGGGTGCTGTTGGGGTAATTGTCGATGATTTTCTGAAACGAGCGGAAGGCCTTCAGAAAATCGTGGTTTTCCTCGTGGATCTGGCCCATCTTGAAATAGGCCTCCGGCGCCATCCGCGAAGTCGGGTATTTCTTGGCGAGATTCTTCAGCTCATCCAGGGCCTTGTCGTAGTTCTTGGCTTCGTAAAAGGAAACGGCGTAATCGAACTGTTCGTTGGCCGTGTCTTCGACCGCGCCTTCGGGATTGACGAATTTTCCGCTTTCGGGAGACCAAACCCAATACGCGCCTGCGGGCTGGCTGAAAGTCAAACTGACAAGGATCGGAACGATAAATAACCTGAGGAGTCTTTTCATGGGGTGAGTTTTAAATTGCCTCTGGGATCAAATTTCCTTGATTTTTGTAACCGATTGATTCTAAAAGACTTAAGTGGCTTATCAAGGATGGCCTAATATAGCATAGGGTCCGGCGGGTGTCAAGGTTTTAGGCGGATGTAACGATGCTTCGATAAACGCTTTGAAGCCGGGCCAACTCGGTGAGAAGCGGGCTTTCTGCCTGCCGGCCGTTCCAATCCGCAGCCAGGAAGTAGTCGGGCTCGATGCCGCGGTTCCGGAACCGGCGCCGGTCGGACTTCTCCGCGAAAAGAAGGACGAAGCGTCCTTGAAGCAGGCGTTTCAAAGCCCCGAAATCCTGGCCCGTGAGGACCCGGATCACCTGCAAACGGGGCCGGATTTCCGGGGGCAGGGTCCGCAACATCGAACGGAGGCGCCGCTGATCGCGTTGGGAGCGGACCGCGAGCACCAAATCCACCGCATTCGTCTTCAACAGCGCTTCCGACCAACGGGACAACGATTCGACCGCCGCTTCCGAAGGCGCGGCCGACAACGGAAGGAGCACTACCGCATCCTTGCGCAGCGGCATTCGCGAGTCCAAAGCCGCTCCTGAAAAAACCCATCCCGGAAGGTCGGGCCCCATCAGGCGCCGGGCGTCTTCCCGGAACATCCGCCGATGGACCCCGCGCGACATCTTCAGTCCGCGCAAATCGGCAAACAATCGGGCCTCCGAAACATGAAGATTCAGGAGATTGGGCTCCCGCAGCGCCGCCCGCTCAGGACCGGGCACGGAAGAAAGGACTTCTTGTCCGACTCCGGCTTGACGCAAGATCCGGGAAATCCCTTCCGTGTGAAAACCGCCGGTCACGAGAATCGCGCGGCCGGACCTCGAGCGGCGGAGCGCCTTCAGGGCATTTTCAGCCAGTGCCCGGTCGCGCGCCTCGGCCAACTGATAGAATTCGAAAACGGATCTCAAAAATCCTTTCAAAATGGAATCGCCGCCGACGATTTCGCGCCAGACCGCGTCGTTCGCCCGCAGAAAGGCGAGGTCTTCCCGGGACGATTCCAGCCGGCAAAGGCGTAAAAGCACCGAAATCGTTTCCAGTCGGACGATCAGAAGCCGTTCAGCCGGGCTCCGGACCAGGGAGTTCTTCCGGCGGGCATCTTCGTCTACGAGGCTTTGAAAATCAGGCGAGGCCGGGACCGGGAACGGGGGCAAACCTCTGCCTGCCCAAAACTCCTCGGACGCTTTGAGGTACCGGCTCAATTCGGGGGCAAACGCCTTCCGGCTTTGACGGCGCAATTCCTTCCGGATCGAAATCAGGCGGTTTGAAGCATCGGTCCGGTCCGCGAGGACCGCCCGTTTTAAGTCCAAATGGCGACGGTACCGGGCCGCGTCTTCGGCCCCGATCAAATCAAAAGGCCGGCCGCCCGACGCGCGCGAAAATTCGGCTCCCGTGATTTTTCCTTCCTTTAGAAAGGACTCCGCCAGCGCAACCCGGAGGGCGTGATCGCCGGTCCAAAAAACCTCCGTCACCGGAACGACACCCGAATTCCCTTCTTCCAGAACCAGCTCGAAGCCGTGCTCGTTCACCAGCGTCCGGATCATCGCCGCAATATTTTTCTGGGCCCCGTACGACTCATGCAAATCTTGGATTTGAACGATAAAGGGCCCGCTTCCGGCATCTTTTGAATCAATTGGCACGGACGCATCCGCAGGATTATAGGGGGAAACCGTGAAACAGATGGCTAAAGCTAGGGAAAAGAATTTTTTATACTTTTTTTGGGGATTTAGCTGGCAGGAAAAACTTTCTCCCCTTTGCAAGCCCTTTTGGGTTGCCTGCAAAGCGGAGCGCTGCATTTCTAACCTCCGCCTTCATTCTTGGGCATGGACTGCCTCCACGGGTGCTTTTCGGACGTTAGCGATTTTCATTATAGCACCGGCTTCGCCGTGCGCCAATAAAAAATCCCCCGCGAGGGAAAAAAATTCTCTCGCGGGGGATGGGAAATCTTAAGCGGCAGGGACAGGGATGATGTTGTCGTTGGCGTCGTAGGTATACCGGGGGGTTCCGTTATCCTTATGGATCCGGATATCCACCACCTTCAGCGCGCCGCCGGCGTCCGAAACATCAAAATCCAAGTCCAGGACGTCGCCGGATTGGACATCTTTAAGGTCCGCGCAGGAATAATAGTAATCTCCCGTCTTGCCGACCCTTTCATGCACCCGTTCCAGCGTGAGCGTCCTTTCCTGGCCGATCCGGGAATCAAACACCTTGAAAGCCACTTGGGAGGCCTGCTGGGCGCTGATGTAATCCCGTATCGTCTGGCGGAGCATCTCAGGAGTCGGCTCCGCCCAGGCCGCCGCCGCGACCGCCAGGCTGGCAACGGTCCACACCGCGATCCACGCGGCCCGGAGTGGCTGTGTGCTCATAGTCATGCGCCTCTCGATCACTTCGCCGCCTCGGCCGCCGCGACCGGTTTTCCTTCCGCGTCGAGCTCATCGATGGCGCCGTTGTTGTTCACGTCTTCACCGGCGTCCAGCACCCCGTTTCCGTTCGCGTCTTCGGTCTTTTTCATCGCCGAACCGCCGTGCTCCATGGCACTGCCGCCATGTTCCATCGTGCTCCCGCCGTGCTCACCCGCCATCGAAACGGGAACGAACGAAAACAATCCCGCGACCATCCACAACGCTAACACCATCCAAACTGACTTCTTCATTCAAAGCTCCTTTCTGTTTAAGTGATTTTGAACGTGAACTGAGAACCGGCTGCATTGAAGGGCTTCCCGTCCAGCTCGACATAGGGGTGGATAAAAATATTGACGGGATTCCCCTTGGCGGCGGGAGTCAAAGAAATATCCCGCCCCAAATTGATGAAAAACTTCCTGGAATCATGAGACCCAAAATAAAATTCCTTCAACTCCGGGTGCTTCCAGGCCTCCGAGGCGTCGACCGGGACCCATCCTTCTTCGGGGAGGTAAAATTCGGCCCAGCAATGATAGCCGACCGTGCCCTCCGGCTGATCGCCGGGAATCTGCGCGCCGATTTTGAAGCGGGCGGGGACCCCGCTGGCGCGCGCCAGGGCGATGAACAAGGAGTGGAAATCCGTGCAATTTCCCTTGCGGACCTCGCAGGCGTAGACCGTGCTGCCGCGGCCCCACCCCTGTCCGGACTTGTCGTATTTCATGGTTTGAATGACGTAATCGTAAATGGCCTTCGCCTTCTCCAAATCCGTATTTTTCCCCCGCGTGACGTCGGCCGCTATTTCCTTGATGCGGCCGTCGATCACGAGCAGGGATTGCGAGGCCAGGAACAGCTCCTTTTTCCCGGGGCCGGCCGCCCCGTCCTCATGCCTTCTTTGCGAGAGGTCGCTGAAAGTCCTCTTTTCGCCGCGCACTTCGACGTTGTAGCGAATGTCGAAAGTCAGCGTTTCGGTCCGGGGCCTTTCGAGCTTGAGGAAGAGGATTTTGTTGCCGTAGTCGGGGTCTTCGTGAATTTCGTATTCGACGGGAGAGAGAACCTCGAGATTCAAAATTTTCTGATAATCGTCGCTCCGGGCCAGGGGGACCCAGATCTTGATTTCACCGGCGCCCGGGGGAATGGAATCGATCCGGACCTGATAAATAAAATTGAACCTCGTCTCTGCGGCGGGAGTTTCCCCGCGCGAGACCGGGGCGGCAACGAGAAAGGCGAGCGCCACAATTCCGCTTTTAAGCAAAAGGGAATTTTTCATTGCAGGGCACTATGATAGGCGATTCGGATCATTTGTAAAGAGCGTTTTTAGATTTTCCGCCCGGTCCAGGTCCTCGCGCGAATCAAGGAGGCGGAAGGACCAGTTTTCCCGGCGGATGACCGCGAGCGTACACTCCAGGACCCGGTCGGTGCTCCAGGGAATCTCCCGAAAAAGAGACGGGCGCGGCTGATTGCTCCCGATCAGGTAATAGCCCCCGTCGCGCGACGGCCCGATCACCACTTCGGCCGATTCCAATCCGGCGAATGCCTCCCGGACCAGGCCCGCGTCCAAACCGATGGTGTCGCTTCCCACGGCGATCACCCGCTCCGCGCCTTCTTCAAAAGCGCCGCGGAAGGCCTCCGACAACCGGTCTCCGAGGCCGCCGCCGGCCTGCGGGCAAAACTCGAGATCCCCGCCCAGCCAGTCCGCGAAAAGCGCACCCGCGTCCGGCGGATCAAACAAAATCCGGAGGGCTTTCCCTTCCCCGGCCAAAGTCCTCAACCGGGCCAGATTTTGCGCGGTCAAGTCGCGGTAAAGAACCGCCGCGCGGTCCGGGCCGACGGATTCGGCCAGCCGGGTCTTGACTTTCCCCGGGGCCGGATATTTCACGAAATACAGGATGACCTCTTTCACGCGGAAGTTTTCAGGTTCTTTGGCAATGCGTCGATTTTCGCCGCCAGGATGAAATCGTTTTCCGACAGGCCGCCGATGGAATGCGTCGCCAATTCGATCCTGAGACGGCGGTATCCGGTCAAATGGACGTCCGGATGATGGTCCTCGCTTTCCGCGATCTCGGCAATGCGGCCGATCAGCCGGACCCCTTCCATGAAATCTTTCAGGCGGTATTCGGCGTAGATGGACTTTGCGTCCCCGGAAAGTATCCAGTCCGGCAGGTCGCGTAAAAAAACGCGGACCTCCCGTTCCGGGACCGGTTCGGTTCCCCCTTCGCACGGAGCGCACTTCTTTTGCGCCCAACGGTTCATACGTCACCTCCCTTCCCGGATGCCGGCAGGGGCCGCAGCGGCGCGGTCATGAATTCCCGCCAATCGAGATAACGCTCCCGCGCTTCGGGAAGCCCCAATCGTTTCATTTCCTCCCGGTCCGGTTCTCTCAGAGTACCAAAAATCCGGTCCCACAGCAGGAAGATCGTCGAGAAATTGGCATCGCGCGTGCGCAGCGTCTCGGTGTGGTGGCTGGCGTGCAGGCGGGGCGTCATGTGGAACCATCGCAGGCCGGACTCGACGGCGTCCGGAAAATCCATATTGGAATGGTGGAATTGGGCGTAGCCGGTAATGGCCGCTTCGAAGATCATGAAAGAAACGGCCGATGGCCCCCAAAACAGGATCCAGAAAAATTTAACGGCCGAAGACAAGAGCAATTCTCCCGGATGGAACCGGAGCGACGTGGTCACGTCCACGTGCGTGTCGGCGTGATGCAGGCGGTGAAAATTCCACAGGAAAGGGACCCGGTGATTGAAACGGTGCCACCAATAATCCAGGGCGTCGAAAAAAACCAGCGTGACGGCGATTTCCCACACCCCTTTCAAGCCCAGCCAGCGGGCCACTCCCCAGGAGCGCGATTCGACGAAGGCGAGCGCCCCATAAAGCGGCGCGCCCGCGACTAGGCGCGTGAGCACCGTGTTGAAAACGCTCACGCCGAGATGGAATCGCCATCGCCTCCAGCGCGGCGTTTCCCATTCGCGCGCCCGCCAGAAAGATTCCGCCACCCCCATCAGAGCCAAGACGCCGAAAAACCAGAGCACGCGAGCGTGCTCGTTCAGCCAGGACATGGAAAAGACCTCTTATTTGACATAGATCATCGCATTACTTATACTTACGCGCATGGGATTATTCGACTTCTTTTCCCGGTTCAGACGGCGCGACCCGAATTCCGCGGCTCCCCATCCCTTGAGCCGCATCTTTCATCACGTCGAGATCGCGCTCTGGAAACCGCACGTGTACCGCGCGGAACGCGGCGAACTGCAGGATTTAACGCTCACCGGATTCCGCGTGATGTCCTACTGGCAGGTTTCCCGGGGAAGCAAAGTGGAACTGAATTTGGAATTCCCGGCTGAATTTCCCGTATCGCCGCACACGATCCGGCTTCACGCCCGGATCAAGAGGTGCCGCAAACCCCTCGGACACCGTTTTCACCGCATCGAGGGAGTCTTCACGGACTTGGAACCGGCCTCGCAGGAAAAGATCCGTAATTTCCTCGATTGGGCAGCGCAAAAAGCACGTCTCACCTGATTTTGATCTGAAGGATCAAATCCCCCTCATGACGACAGGCCCCGCAGATTCTTCCCTGCCGGGTGAGGCGGAGTTTCTGCCCGTTCCGCGACCCGGGCGGAATGGACACCGTCAAGGTCCTTCCCAAGGGAGACTGGAACGTGACTTGCCCGCCTTTTTCGGCCTTTTCCTTGGAAATCTTTAAATTCACGACGATGTCCGTGTCCTCGGCCGCCTCGGGCTCGACGCGGTAACGGACCTCCCCGGGGCCGCCCCCGGGACTCCCCCAGCTGGAAAACAGGTCCTCGAAGACATCTCCGAACATGGAATAGCGGGAACCGGGACCGGAAGAAGCGGACCGCCCGGCGCGGCCGTGGCCGAACTGGCGCAGCATCTCCTCAAAATCGAACCCGCGCGAGCCGGCGAAATTGCCGGAATGTCCGCCGCCGAACTGGCGCAGTTGGTCGTATTCCGCGCGGCGTTTCGCGTCGCTCAAAACATAGTAGGCCTCGGAGATCTCTTTGAACCGGGACTCCGCCTCTTTGTTGCCGGGATTTTTGTCCGGGTGGTATTTGACCGCGAGCTTGCGGTAGGCTTTTTTGAGATCGTCAGCCGAAGTTTTTTCGGAAACGCCGAGGACTTTGTAGTAATCTTTTTGATTCATCGGGACTGGGCTTTTTCCACCTTGAAGCCGTCCGGATCGACGGCCACGCGGATCGTATCTCCCGGCCGGAAATCTCCGGTCAGCAGTTTCAACGCCAGCTTATCCTGAATCTCCCTTTGAATCAACCGTCTTAAGGGCCGGGCGCCGAACGCCGCGTCGTAGCCTTCGCGCGCCAACTTCATTTTCGCGCCCGCGTCGACTTCGAGATCCATGCCCCGCTCTTTGAATTTGGCCGCCAAATCTTTCAAATGCAGCTCCACGATCCCCTCGATGTCCGTTTCGCTGAGTTTGTTGAACACGATAATCTCGTCGATGCGGTTGATGAACTCAGGCCGGAAAAATTCCCGCAAATCCGCCGTCACTGACTGGCGAATGGCTTGCTTGGACGCCCCGGCCTCGCGAAAATGAGCGCTGCCGGCGTTTGAAGTCATGATCAGCACCGTATTCTTGAAATTGACGATCCTTCCCTGCCCGTCCGTCAACCGGCCGTCTTCCATGATTTGAAGGAGGACATTTAGGACGTCCGGATGCGCTTTCTCCACTTCGTCCAGCAAAATGACGGAATAAGGACGCCGGCGGATCCGTTCGGTCAGCTGTCCGCCTTCCTCGTAACCGACGTAGCCCGGCGGCGCGCCGATCAGGCGGCTCACCGAATGTTTTTCCATGTACTCGGACATATCGATCCGGACCATCGCGCTATCATCGTCAAAAAGAAACCACGCCAGCGTCTTTGCCAAATACGTCTTTCCCACGCCGGTCGGCCCCAGAAATAAGAAGGAGCCGATGGGCCGATGCGGGTCGCCCAAACCGGCCCGCGAGCGCCGGATCGCGTTGGAGATCAGGCTGACGGCTTCGTCCTGACCGACCACCCGGCTGCGGAGGCGGTCTTCCATCGTGACCAATTTGTCCACTTCCCCTTCGACGAGGCGAGTGACCGGAATTCCCGTCCACTTCGAGACGATCTGGGCGATGTCTTCCTCGCTGACTTCTTCTTTCAGCATCTTTTGCCCCCGCTGGATTCCGGCCAACATCTTGCCTTCCCGGTCCAATTCCGCTTCGAGCTCCCGCAAACGCCCGTAGCGGATCTCCGCCACCTTGCCCCAGTCGGCCTCCCTTTCATACCGGGCCTCCTCCGTTTTCTTTTTCTCGATCTCCTCCTTGGTGCGCGTGATCTTTTGGATCACCTCTTTTTCCTGTTGCCAATGGGCCTTCAACGCTCCGGACTTTTCCTTGAGCGCGGCCAGTTCCTGCGCGACCCGGTCCAAATTCTGCCGGGAACCGCCGCCCTTTTCCTTTTTGAGGGCCAGTTTCTCGATCTCGAGCTGGGCGATCTTGCGTTCCAGTTCGTCGATCTCCGTCGGCAGGCTGTCCATCTCGATCCGCAATTTGGAAGCGGACTCGTCAATCAAATCGATGGCCTTGTCCGGGAGGAATCGGTCGGTGATATAGCGGGCCGAAAGCACCGCCGCCTGGATCAGGGCATCGTCTTTGATTTTGATGCCGTGGAAGATTTCGTAACGTTCCTTGAGCCCGCGCAGGATGGCGATCGTGTCGTCGATCGTCGGCTCGCCCACAAAAACCGGCTGGAACCGCCTCTCCAGGGCCTTGTCTTTTTCGATGTGCTTGCGGTACTCGTCCAGGGTCGTCGCTCCGATGCACCGCAACTCGCCGCGGGCCAAGGCGGGTTTGAGCATGTTGGAGGCGTCGACCGCCCCTTCCGCGCCGCCGGCGCCCACGAGGGTGTGCAATTCGTCGATGAACAGAATGATCTGGCCGGCCCGCGAATGGACCTCTTTCAGCACCGCCTTGAGGCGCTCTTCGAACTCGCCGCGGAATTTGGCGCCCGCGACCAAGGCGCCGATGTCGAGCGCGATCAACCGGCGGTTCTTCAGACTCGACGGGCAGTCGCCGTCGGCGATGCGCTTGGCCAGGCCTTCGACGATGGCGGTTTTGCCCGTACCGGGATCGCCGATCAAGACCGGGTTGTTTTTCGTCCGGCGGGACAAGACCTGGATCGTGCGGCGTATTTCGGCGTCCCGGCCGATCACCGGATCCAGTTTGCCTTGCTGGGCCATTTCCGTGAGGTCCCGGCCGTAGCGCTCGAGTGACTGGTATTTTTGTTCGGGGTCCGGATCCGCCACACGGTGGGGCCCCCGCACCTCTTTCAAGGCCCGGAGCAGGGCCTCCCGGCTCAAGCCGTATTGCGAAAAATCTTCCGCCAGGGCCAGCAGCAAATGCTCGACGCTGACGTACTCGTCTTTCAGGGTTTCGGCTTCTTTAAAAGCCTGGTCCAGGACGCGGCGCAGCCGTGCCGACAAATACTGCTGGGCCGCGCCTTCCACGCGGGGTTTAGCGCCGAGAGCTTCTACCACCCCATGCTGGAGGCGGGAAACGTCGCAACCGGTTTTCCTCAGAAGCTCCAAAGCCAGGCTTTGCTCGGCCGAGAGCAGGGCCGCCAGTAAATGCTCGGTCTCCACCTCCGGGTGAGAGCGATCCTGGGCCGATCGCATTGCCCGCTCCACACATTCCTGCGCCTTGGTAGTCAATTTGTCAAACCGAAGCATAAATCCTCCCTGCTTTCATGAAATAGCGGCAGGCCGTCATGCCGGCGGCGAATCCCCCCGCATGCGCCCACCACGCGATCCCCGTGGCCTGCAAGCCGGACGACCACAGGCCGTTCCACAACTGGGTCAAAAACCAGGCCAGCATGAAAAATGCGGCCGGGACTTCCAGATAATAGGGGAGCAGAAATACCGGCGTCAGAGTCACGATTCGCGCCCTGGGAAACATGACCAGGTAGGCCCCCATGATGCCGGCGACCGCGCCGGAGGCCCCGATGGCCGGCACGGTGGACGCGGAATTCGTGAGCATGTGGATGAGGCCGGCGCTCATCCCGCAGGCCAGATAAAACGCGAAAAAGCGCCAGGAGCCCATCCGGTCCTCGACGTTGTCTCCGAACACGGCCAGAAACCACATGTTGGAGACCAGGTGCAGCAAACCGCCGTGGAGAAACAAGCTCGTGAGGAACGGCCAGTAATCATCCGTGGGCAAGCCGGACCACGCGGCCCATTCGGGGTGGAGATATCGCGCCGGAATCAAGCCGAATTCGTGCAGGAATTCGTTCAGATAAAGGCGCGGGTAAAAGATTTCAAAAAAAAAGGCCGCGGCGTTCAGGGCGATGAAGCCCCACGTCACCACCGGAAGATTCCTGCTGGGGACCGTGTCGCGAATCGGAAACACTTATCTTCACCTCACTCGACGGCGATCCTGGTTTTCCCGGCGCCCTCGCTCTTCGCCTGCCGCTTGGCGAGTTTGACGGTCAGCACGCCGTTTTCATACGCGGCCTGGACATTTTCGGGATCCACGCCGGTCGGCAGGGGGAGCACCCGCTGAAAAGATCCGAAGCTTCGCTCCGCCTGATAGTATCCCTCTGATTCCTGTTCGCTCGCCGACTGGCGTTCCCCCGAAACGATCAGGGCGTTCTCGTTGACCTCGACCTTGATCCTGTCTTTCTCGAGCCCCGGCAAGTCGAAGACCGCCACATAGCCGTCCCGGGTCTCGCGGAGGTCCGCGTCGGGCTCAAATTCGGGCAGCGAAACCCAAGGCGAAAACTCCGACGAGCCGCGGCCCCGGTTGAAACTGTCCCGGAACAAGCGGTCGATGCGTTCCTGCATCCGGTCCATCTCTTCGAAGGGATCCCAGGAACCCGCCACCGGCCGGGGATGCGGCATTTCGAGTTTCCGCGCGGGGGCCTTGAAATCGCGGCTCATCTTCCAGAGAAACACCGATTCCAGCACCAGCCCCAGGGACAAGATCGCCACCAATCCGACCAGCCACCTCTGCCGGTCCGCTGATTTTTTTTCTTGCTCGATCATGGTTATCCTCTCCTTATTTTTAAATATAGAATAAATGCGGGAAGGCCGGAATCCCGGCG
>JACQVP010000019.1 GCA_016209715.1 Candidatus Omnitrophota bacterium | reverse complement strand
GGGCATGATTCCCTCGGAACGGAGTTGGGCCGCCCGCGCTCTTCTCGTGACCGGCACGTTCCTGATGGTCGCTGCCCTTCTATTTACCAAATGCCGCACCGTCTGGATTGCCTTTTTTTTGTCAGCATTAATGTTCGCCTGGCTCGTCGTGAAACAGCTGAAAATACCCTTTTGGCCCGCCCTGATCGCCGGATCGCTTGGTCTTGCGGTAATTGTTTTAGCCGGCGTTTATACTCATGCGTTTGAGCTCGTCGCGAAGCGTTTTTACGCGGTCTGGAGCGGCCAGGATACGAAGTATTACAGTTTGCTCTATCGTCTGGAACTGTGGCAGGGATGCCTTACCGCCATCCTCGCTCGTCCGATGGGCTGGGGGATCGGCGCCTTTCGATTTATTTTTCCCCGGTTCCGGGTAAACGAAGACCGATTCGTGGCGGATTACGCGCACAACGAAATTTTGCACCTCGGTGTCGATTGGGGCCTGCCGGGAGTTATTCTAGCGGTTTTGTTGGTCTTTTTTCTCTGGCGCGCTTTCCGGCTTTTTTGGGGAGACATCACAGTAAAACCGGAGGTCAAGATTCGGGGCGCGGCGCTGGCAGCGGCGCTGGGCGCTGTGGCCCTCGCCTGCCTGACGGATTTTCCGTTGCGAATTTATACCAATGGGATTTATTTCGCATTATCCCTGGCGGTCGGCTGCCATCTGTTTGAGGCTTCTCAGGCGTTTCGCGAGAACTTCTATCCGTGGCTTCAGCGCTTTCCGGAGAGGGGCGCGGCATGGTTCGGGAAGGCCTTAGCGGCCGGGGCGGGTCTTTTGATTTTGCTTGCAGCCGGCCAGGGCGTGGCCCAAATTCATTCCGAGCAGGGCCGGCGCCTCGAGGGGGATTTCAGATGGGATGAAGCTGGCGCGGCTTACGAAAAGGCGGCGCGCTGGTCAGTGATCCATGCACCCACTTACGAGAAGCTGGCGGATTTGTACCGCAAGAGAATGAGCCTGTCCATGGACCGGAACCAGCGAGCGGAATGGCGGAGAGTGGCCATTCAATATTATGAGAAGGCGCTCAAGCTCAACCCGTACGTCGCCACCGATTATTATTTCCTAGCGCTGCTTCAGGAAGAAGAAGGTGGACCGGACGAGGTCCTCCAGGCCTTCGAGCAGGCCATGGCGAAGGATCCGCGCAACGCATTTTATGTGCTTGAGGCGGGGCGCTATGCCTTGCGGGTAAAAGACGTCCGGACGGCGGTGGAGTCGTTCGAGAAATTCAAGACTTTCAAATTGCGGGAAATTCCCAATTCGGACCCCTGCGGCCTCTTGAAAGAATGCATGGAGCTGACCACGGATTATTTACTGTTGAAGAGAATCATCCCGGATGAATGGATGTACCATCAATGTTTCGGGATGCTTTTGGCCGGCCGGCAGGCATGGGGACATGCGCAGACCGAATTTGACCTTGCCTTGTCCCGCGGCCGGGAAGGGCGTCCCGCGGAGGAATATTACCGTTATATCGCGGTTCCGATTGCCGACTTTTACGTGTCGCAAAATAAATTTGAGGAAGCCTTGAGGGTTTACCGGAACGCGCCGGCGGGAAGCGGCATCGCCGTGGACCGAGAAGCCAGGATCCGGGATTTGTCCGGCCGTCTCAGCGCGCGGCCGGTGGCGGGGGTAGCCGCATGAATCCCGGGGGCGACTGGACCATTTGGCTGGTATTTCTCGGTTTTTGCTACTTCTTCATTTCTTTTATCAACATGGATGTGGGCCTGGCCATCATGGCCGTGGCCATGCTGTTTTCGCCGGAATTGAGCATGGGCGGCGTGGGTTATCGTTCCTTGGTCATCCGGGTGGAGGACATGCTGATCATCGTCCTGGGATTGGCCTGGTTGGTCCGCACCACGTTCCGTCCGGACCGGAAGCTGGTCGTGGATTCTCCTCTCAATGTCCCCATCGTGAGCCTGCTGGGCCTCAGTCTCGTGTCAAGCGTATGGGGCTATTTTTGGGGCTGGGTGTACCTGACCCCTGCCTTTTTTTACATCCTGAAAACCACCGAGTATTTCATGATCTTTGTCCTGGTCTTTAATTACGTGAGGACCGAGAAGCAAATCAAAGTGTTCCTCTTTTTTTGCGTGCTGACCGTCGCACTCATCGGAGTATATACGCTGTGGCAGGTCCCGCACGTGGAAGTCTTTACGGAGAACCGGATCACCGCGCCTTTCGAAGGAGACCAGCCCGAGCCGGGCACCGTCGGCGGGTACATGGCGTTTCTTTTTCTTATCGTCATCTGCCTCCTTCTCTATGAACCCAAGGTTTCACTTCGCTGGCTTTATGGGGCGCTGGCGATTATCATTCTCGTCCCTTTCCTTTACACACTGAACCGGACTTCCTACATGGCCTTGCTGGGCGGCCTGGTTTTTATCGCTTTTTCAGAAAAGCGCAAAAAGTTCCGTTACGTTTTTTTCCTTCTTTTGCTCACGTCTCCGCTTTGGCTGCCCGATTCGGTCAAAGACCGGATTGCCTTCACCTGGACCGACGCGTCAAACCCGGGGCGCGAACTCGGTGTCGACTATTCTTTTCAGGAGCGGATCTACGCCTTTCGCAAGATCTGGCCGACGTTCAAAATGAGTCCGCTGATCGGATGGGGCGTCACTTCCCTGAATGTGATCGACAGCCAGTATGCCAGGACCCTGCATGAGATCGGTGTGATCGGTCTCGGTCTATGGATTTGGATTTTCGTCCGTCTGTTCCGAATGAGCCGGTGGCTTTTCGCTTCCATGGAGAACAGCACGCTAAAAGGCATGGTGTTGGGATATCAGGCCGGCCTGGTGGGAATTTTGATGCATGCCTTCGGCGGCATCACCTTTTACATCGTCCGGATCATGGAGCCCTTCTGGTTCATGAGCGGCCTCGTGGTTGCGCTTTATCTGATGCGGAGCCGGGAAGCCGCGGAAAATGAAACTGCGGCGCGGGAGCTGATGATCGCATGAAAAAAGCCGTTTTGATTTTTCTCTTCGCTCTGGCGGTGCGGATCGCCTTCCTCGCGGGATGTTATGGGATGGGACAGGGAGGCCGGGTGTCTTCCGACGCCGGAGGGTATTTGATCATCGCCCGGAGCCTGGCCGAGGGGAAGGGCTTCCAATGGGAAGGCCAGCCGACCACGCGCCGGCCGCCGATCTTTCCCGCCTACATGGCGGCACTTCTGAAGGTTTCGCCTTATCCGCTTGGCGTTCAAGCCGCGGACGTGGCGGTGAGCGCCCTCACGTGCCTCGTCTTGTACGGCTTGGGCAAGGAGATGTTTTCTGCTAAGGTCGGGCTCCTGAGTGCGGGGCTTCTCGCCGTGGATTATGTGTCGATCCGGCAAACGATCGCGGTGATGTCAGAAACGTTGTTTCTTTTCTTTCTCCTTTTGTCTTTTTATTTCCTGGCGCGCGCCATCCGGACCGGAAAGAGGGGGCTGTTTTTCGGCGCCGGTCTCGCCGGGGGCCTTTCGCTGCTCACGCGCGATTTTCTGATCTTTTATTTTCCTCTGGCCGCCGCGGGCTTTCTATTTCTCATGGCACCGAAGCGGCGCTGCGCTGGCTGGGCAATATTCTTCCTGGCAGGGTTGGGCCTTACCACGATGCCGTGGATGGTTCGGAATAGCCTACTGGCGCGGAGGCCGGCCTTGATCACTGCCGTCGCCGGGCACACGTTTTACATCGGGAACAATCCCTATGCGACCGGAGGTCGCACGGGCGGAGATTGGGAATGGAACGTGGATTCCCGGATGCCCTTGGACGACCCCTATTTCCTGAGCCTCAGCGGCGAGGATGCGGAAAAATATTTATTTGGAAGGAGCGTCGAGTTTATCCGGGCGAATCCGCGCAGATTTTGCGTGCTCGTCTGGAAGAAGATCGCCAACATGTGGAGGCCGTATCAGACGGATTCCCCGCTCCCGACCAAAGTGATCATGGGCCTGTCTTATGTCTCGATCATGATCTTTGCCTTGCTCGGGTTTGCGAGGAGCGCTCCGCGGTGGAGGGAGTTTTTGGCGGTTTATGGGCTCATTGCCTATCATGTCGTGCTTTACGCTCTCCTGATTTCTTCTATCCGGTACCGCTTTCCGTTGATGCCGTTTTTTATGATCTTTGCGTCCTACGGCATATTATCAATCTGGGGTCCCAATCGATTCAAACTCAAGGAGCCACGTCCGTCATGCGCGTCCTGCTGCTGAGCAATTGGCTGCCTCCCATTCAATCGGGTTCTTCCTATTACGCGAGCAGCCTGGCCCACGCCCTCATCGAGCGCGGACACGAGGTGGCTGCGGTTACGTTAGATTGGGGGCCCAAACACGCCCCCTCGGCGAACCTTCCTTATGCCGTACAGCGGCTGCCTGTGTGGAAGATCCCGAAGCTGCCTTTTTTTTATAATTTGGAGCTCATGGGTTTTTCATTCACGCCGCGCAATGTGGCCGGGCTTTGCGATATGATCCGGGCTTTCAAGCCGGACATTGTGCACCACGTGAATCATATCTTTGATTCGACCTTCTTGTCGACGGTCGCCGCTCGCCGGACGGGGGTTCCCATCGTGGGATCCATCACCACGCCGATCCAGCACCAAACACCGTGGAAACAACGGATTCTCGAATGGGCGGACCGCTTTACGGTGGGGAAATTCGGCGTCGCCCGTTGGGACGGCATCGTCAGCCTGGATCATGTCGCGCATGACTATGTGGGGAAACTCTACGGCCCCGAAGCGCAAAGCAGATCGCGGATCATCCCCTTTGGTGTGCAAATGGAATCGTTGCCGCTCTACGAGTTGCCTGCCCAGATTCAGCCGGGCAGACCCCAGATTTTGATGGTGGGCCACATCCATCCATTCCGCAATCCGGTGCAATTGGTCCGCGCGATGCCATGCGTCCTAAAAGAGGTGCCGGATGCGCGCTTGGTGCTCGCAGGACGAGTCGATTTGAAGGAGCCGGTCGAGGCGGCACGAGATTTGGGGTTGGGCCCGGACCAAGTCAGCTTCCTGGGCGAGACCGATCACCGTCAGATCATTGATTTGATGAAGACGTCCTCCGTCTTTTCGAGCTGGGTGACCGGGCCTTATCCGGGTTTGGGGACCGCTGCCGTTGAGGCCATGCTGTGCCGGCTGCCGGTCGTCAATGATCTTCCCGAGAATTTATTCGGCGAGGGAAAGCTGCGTAATGGCGATAACATCGTTTTGGCCAATTCCCGCGATACGGCTTCGATTTCCGCCGCTCTTATTCGCTTGCTGAAGGACGGGAATCTGCGGCGCAGGATCGGAGAGGCTGGCCGGGAGTTCGTTCTGCAACATTTGAGCTGGCAAAAGATTGCGGCTGAAATGGAGCAATTTTATCAAGCGATTTTGGAGCCTCATCGCCCTAAAAAACTCCTTGATGTAGCAACCACACTGGTATAAGATTTTCGCTGCCTTGAAGACCTCAGCCAAGACACCCCTTAAGAGCGTGGTATTAGATACGGAACCCACTGTAGCCGTTAGGGTTGCAATCGTGGGTTGCGGCTATTGGGGGCCCAAATTAATCCGCTCATTTTATGAGCTTTCCGGCGTCAAAGTCGTCTCTCTTTGCGACGTCAGTCCTGCCCGGCTGAACGCGATGCGTCTGAAGTTTCCGGGCGTGGGACTGACCACAAATTTTCGGGATGTCCTTCGCGATTCCACCATCGACGCGGTGGTGATCGCCACTCCTATTTCCACGCACTATTCACTGGCGCGCCAGGCGCTCAGAGCGGGCAAGCACGTTCTGGTCGAAAAGCCCCTGACCGGATCGGTCAAGGAGGCCGCGAGTTTGGTCCAGCTGGCGGCCAAATTCAAAAAAATCCTGATGGTCGGCCACACGTTCATTTACAACCCGGCCGTTCAAAAAATCGGCGAACTGCTGAAGGAGCGCGCTCTCGGGGACCTGCATTATCTGGATTCCGTCCGCGTCAATCTCGGTCTTTATCAGACGGACGGCCGTAACGTGCTGTGGGACCTGGCTCCTCATGACATCGCCATCATCCTGCATTGGATCGGAAAGCCGCCGGTGGCCGTGAGCGCTTGGGGGCGCTCGTACCTTCAGAACGGGATCGAAGATGTCGCCTTCATGCGGCTCGAGTTTGCCAACAGTGTGTTTGCTCATTTTCACATGAGCTGGCTGGCCCCCGCGAAGATCCGCCGGATGACGGTGGTGGGGAACCAGAAGATGGTGCTTTACGATGATCTCGAAAGCGCGGAAAAAATCAGGATTGCCGACCAAGGCGCGCACTTGGACCAGTCGAGTTCCGAGATGCGGGTCAACTACCGCATGGGCGATATCGTCATCCCGTGCATCAAGGCGGTTGAACCTTTGGCTCAGGAGTGCGCGCACTTTGTGGAATGTGTTTTGCAGGGGCGGGCCCCGGAAACGGACGGAGAAAACGGGCTGGAGGTCGTCAGGATCCTGGAAGCCGCGGACAAATCGCTGAAAAAGAAGGGAGCCCTGATCCGTGTCTGAGCCCGAGGGGGAAGGACGGAAAATGTTTCAATTGGACGAGGACTTTGATCCCAAGATGCGGAACCAGATCCTCCTTCATTACGCGGCCAGTGTGCTCTCGGATCGGGAGCGCGCGCGCCTGTTCGGTTTGCCGGAGGGGTGCCGCATCCGGGAACGGGCGAAGATCCTCAATCCCGAGAACTTCAAGTGCGGCAAGTATGTCTGGATTGGGGAAGGCGCGGTCCTGGATGCTCAAGGCGGGTTGACGATCGGAGATTACACGCAAGTCGGGCTGAACGTCATGGTCTGGTCTCATCACAGCTATAAGGCGGCGCTCATGTCCCAGACGTGCAAGAGCAAAAAGGGAATCACTTACAAGCCGACGAAGATCGGCAACAATTGCTTCATATCCGGCCCGACGGTCATCGATGCGGGCGTCACGATTGGCGATCGGGTCCTGGTTTCGCCGTTTACTTTCATCGACAAGGACATTCCCGACGACACGGTCGTCAGTTCCCACCGCGATTTTCGCGATCTGATGAACCGCGTCAAGGAATTGGAAGACACGGTCGCCAGGCTTTCTAAAATGGTGGGCAGCGCCGACGCCGTCCCCGAATCCTCGTAGGCAGGCAGCCTTGAAATCTAAAACACGCATCCTCTTCATCGGAGGAACCAAACGCGGTTATTTAACCCTCAAAGCCCTTCTGGAAAGCGGCGCGAATGTCGTCGGCATCATCAGCCTGGTGCAGGACAAACACGAATTCGAACGCTACGAAGATTCCATCCGTGACCTGGCGGGCCGGTTCAACGTGCCCCATCAGCAGACGCGCCGCATCCAGGACCGTGAATATGAAGAATTGATCGCCGAGCGATTAAAACCCGACGTCGCGATCGTGGTCGGCTGCCGTTTCCTGATCCCGAAATCCATCTACTCGCTTCCTCCGCTCGGGACGATCGCGATCCACGACTCGTTTCTTCCGAAATACCGCGGGTTTGCGCCGCTCAATTGGGCCATCTTGAACGGGGAGAAGCAGACGGGCGTTACGGCTTTTTTCATTGCGGAGGGGATGGACACGGGAGACATCGTTTCCCAAAGGACCGTGCCCATCGGGCCGGACGATACCGCGCCGGCCGTCCATGAGCGGGTTTGCCAGGAAACGGTTACTTTGGTCCTGGAAATATGCTCCTCTTTGGACCGGGGTTCGATCCCGCGCTTGCCCCAAAAACACGACCAGGCGACTTACACCTGCAGCCGGCATCCGGAAGACGGTCTCATCGATTGGGAGCGCGACACGGCCTGTATTTACAACCGGATCCGAGCCCTGGCCTATCCTTATCCGGGGGCGTTCACTTACTATCAGGGCAGGAAATTGACCGTTTGGTCGGCGGCGACGGTCCGGAATCCCAGTGTTTTTACGGGAAGAATTCCAGGCAAGGTGGTGGATATTTCAAAAAGCGAAGGCTATGCGGACGTGCTGACCGGGGACGGCGTTTTGAGGGTGTTCGAAGTGCAAAGGGAGGACGGGCCCAGGCAGCCGGCGTCGGAGGTGTTGAATTCGGTCCGCGACCAGCTCGGCCTGAAGATCAGCGATTTGCTGCAACGCATCGATCTACTTGAAAAGGCTTTGGCCAAGGTGCCCGATGTCCAGTATTTCGAATCTAAAAAATAGGCGCGTCCTCGTCACCGGCGGGGCCGGATTTATCGGCTCGGAACTCGTCCGCCAGTTGGGCGCCGGCGGGGCCTCGGTGCTCGCGGTCGACAATCTCGTGAATGGGAAGAGAGAAAACGTCGATCTCGGTTCCGGCCTCGTGGAATTGGCCGTCCAGGACATCCGGGATTCCGACCGGATGAGCGCGCTGTTTGAAGGGGTTGACGTCGTTTTTCATCTCGCCTGCCTGGGCGTCCGTCATTCCATTCACGCGCCCTATGAAAATCATCAAGTGAACGCCGAGGCGACCTTGCGGCTGCTCCTCCTCGCCCGCGAAAAGGGCATCAAGCGCTTCGTGTACGTTTCCAGCTCGGAAGTGTACGGAACAGCACTTTGGGCGCCTATGACGGAGGAGCATCCTACCCTCCCCACTACCGATTACGGCTCCTCGAAACTAGCCGGGGAGTGCTACACCCGCGCCTTTTACGAGACCGATCGATTCCCGACCGTGGTGATC
>JACQVP010000024.1 GCA_016209715.1 Candidatus Omnitrophota bacterium | reverse complement strand
GCCCTACGGAAACGATTTCACTCATCTTGCATTGCAGATGGGTAAATTATGAGCTACCACCTCAGCAATGTCAACCAATAAAATAAATATTTTAGACCCCTAAAACGTCCTGCATGCTGAACAAGCCTATCTTCTTTAAATATAAGTACTTAGCTGCGATTAATGCGCCCTTGGCAAAGGCCTCGCGGCTGGAGGCCTTGTGAGTCAATTCCACTCTCTCGCCCTCCGCCATGAAGGCCACGGTATGGTCCCCGACCACGTCCCCGCCCCGGACGGCATGGATGCCGATCGCCCCGCGCTCACGCTCGCCGGTCAAACCTTCTCGCCCATAGACCGCTTTGCGAGCCAAATCCACCTTTCGCCCGGCGGCGGCCCGGCGCGCCAGCTCCAGGGCGGTTCCGCTCGGCGCGTCCTTCTTGTGCTTGTGATGGGCTTCGACGATCTCGATGTCGTAATCCTCGCCTAATTTAGAAGCCACCGTTTCCACGATCTTGAAAAGAAGATTCACCCCCGCGCTCATGTTGGGGGACTGCACGATGGCGATTTTTTTGGCCGCCTCGCGCAGAAGAGCCAGCGTCTCTTCGGTGAGCCCGGTGGTCCCGATGACCAGCGCCTTCTTCTGCGCTTCGCAGGCGCGCACCACGGCCGCGGTGGCGTCGCGATGCGAGAAATCGATCACCACGTCGGCCTGGGCGATGGCCTTTTCGGCCTCGCCGGAAATCACGGCGTCCAGCGATTCGAGGCCCAAAAGATCTCCGACGCGCTTGCCGATCTTGGGATGCCCCGGGGCCTCGAAGGCGCCCGTGACCTTGAATTCCCGGTCCTTGGCCGCCAGGGTCATGATGTGCGCGGCCATTTTCCCGCAGGCGCCCGACAGCGCAAGCCGGATCATGACGCCCTCACCTTGGCCTTCTTTTCCAGAATGCCGTGCCGCACGAGGAGGGCCTGCAATTTTTCCTTGTTTGCCGCCGACATCTCGCAAAGCGGCAGGCGGAACTCCTCGCGGATCACGCCCGCCAGCGCGAGCGCCGTCTTCACCGGGATGGGGTTGGTCTCGATGAAGAGCATCTTGAGAAGGGAGAAAATTTCCAGATGGATTCTCTGGGCGCGGTCGTAATTGCCGCTCAGCACGGCGTGCGTGAGATCGGACATCTGCTTCGGGATCACGTTGGCCGCGGCCGAGATCACGCCCTTGGCGCCGATCGCCATCATCGGAAGGGTGAGAGAGTCGTCGCCCGAAAGAACCGTGATGTCGGAGGCCTCGAGCAGCTGGCTCACCTGGTCTAGGCTGCCGCTCGCCTCTTTGATCGCCACCACGTTCGGGACGTTCTTGCGGAGCCGGATCACGGTCTCCGGGGCCATGTTGATGCCCGTGCGGCCGGGGATGTTATACACCACGAAGGGAATGTCCACCTTCGTCGCCAGATATTCGTAATGGCGGTAAAGACCTTCCTGCGTCGGCTTGTTGTAATACGGATTCACGACCAGCACTCCGTCGGCCTTCACTTTTTTGGCGTGCTGGATCAGGCCAAGGCCCTCTTCCGTCGAATTGGAGCCCGCCCCGCAAATCACCGGGACCCGGCCGCCCGCGTGCTCGACCGCCAGGGCCATCAGCCGGCGATGCTCCTCATGGGTCAGGGTCGCCGATTCCCCGGTCGTCCCGCAGGGGACGATCGCGTCCGTGCCCTGTTCGATCTGCCAATCAATCAGCTTGCGAAACGCCGCCTCGTCCACCTTTCCGTTCCGGAGAGGCGTCACGAGCGCCACCATCGATCCTTCGAATTTAATCATCTTGTCACCTCTCCTTTGAACACGAAGCGGGCCCGGCCTTCCAGGTGCACCTCGCCCGCCGACCGTCCGTTTAATAGGAAATACACCGTCAAGATTTCTCCGCCGAAAGTGCGCACCTTCACCGGGGGCTTCACGCGCCCCGTGAGCGCGCTCACGAGCGCCGAGGCCGTGACTCCCGTCCCGCAGGCCTGGGTCTCGCCGACGCCGCGTTCGTAGGTGCGCACGGAAATGGAATCCCCGCCCGTGACTTCCACGAAATTCACGTTGGTCCCGGCGGGCTTGAAATGCGCGTGATGCCGCACCGCGGCGCCCAGCCGGTCCACGTCCACGCTCGCCAACTGCGGCACGAAATGCACGGCGTGCGGCACGCCCGTGTTGATGAAGTTGAAGGGATACGGCTTCCCCGACACGTCGAGAAAAAACGATTCGCGGTAGTCCTTGGGATCGCTCAAGCGGACCTTCACCGTCTCGCCGCGCACCTCGGCGCCGATGATCCCCGCGAGCGTCTCCATCTCGAACTTCGCGGGAAGGCGCAGGACCTTGTGGGCAAAGAGGGCCACGCAGCGCGAACCGTTGCCACACATCTCGGCCTCCGAGCCGTCGGCATTCAGGATCCGCATTTTGAAACGGGCGCGGCGCGAGGGCTCCACGAGGAGCACGCCGTCCCCGCCCACGCCGATGTGCCGCTCGCAGAAGCGCACGGCAAATTTGCGCGGGTCGCGGACCGCTTTCTTGCGATTGTCGACGACGATGAAATCGTTCGCCGACGCCTCCATTTTATAGAAAGAAATAACTGAGGCTCTCATTTCAGATATCTCGACTATTCCGGTACAGGAAATGCTTCAAGTGCAAATGGCTGTTCTGATGAGATTTTAATTTCAATTTTTTGAGTGTAATCGTCACGCGGCTCATTCTCCCAATCATCATATCGTATATTCACGTGATATATGAGTGCATCCCCCTTTTTCATCCTCTCTAGAGTCTCACGTCCAACAGTAGCATATGAAAAAGCTATCATTTTAGGCAGAAAGGGAACTCCTTTTTTATCTGCATACTTCTCTGTAAAAGGCAGCCACGTATCTCCTATTTTTCCTCGTACTTGAATCTTAAAATTTTTGGCAGCTAAAGAGCCTACATTTTCGATGTGAAATTTAATGGCTGCTTGCTTAACATTATTAAATGCTGATAACTCCGGTTCTTTTAGGGCATTATCTGTCAAGTACTTAAAGGTATCTATTTTTGTTAAGCCAATAACGGGTCTGTAAAGGAGTTTGTTTTGTTTTGCTAGAAAGCTATGGTTAGATTTTGTAAAAAAAAGG
>JACQVP010000018.1 GCA_016209715.1 Candidatus Omnitrophota bacterium | reverse complement strand
TTTTAATGTAACAATTCTTACAAATCAAACAGCGGAGAAACGAATTATGATCTTTAAAATGCTCGCCGTGGTCGGAGTGGGGACACCGGGGGTCGTTCTGTCGGCGTTGACCACCTGGTGGCAATGGGGTTTCCGGTACACCGTGTTCGCCTTGTTTTTTCTTTACACGGTGATCTACTTCATGTACTGGTTCTTCACCGACTTCTGGGACAATTGCTGATCCCTAAATAACAAGTTGCAGCGGATTCTCCAAATCAGTATAATCTCTCCTGGATCTACACTCTAACTTCAATCCACATCAATTATTACGATCAAAGATGACTAAAAAAGCAGTCCTCATGCTGTCCGGAGGTCTCGACAGCACCCTAGCGCTCTGCATTCTCCGTGAACAGGGGATAGAAATCGAGGCGGTGAACTTTGTCACTGCCTTTTCCTGCTGCAAACTGGAGAGTCTGGAAATCGCGCGCAAATTCGGCGCCAAAGTCACCACGGTGTCCGTCAACGACGATTATTTCAAAATGATCGAAAAGCCGAAATACGGCTGGGGCAGAGGGATCAATCCCTGCGTGGATTGCCGGATTTACATGTTTCGCCTGGCGAAAAAGCTCATGGACGCGACCGGGGCTTCTTTTGTCGCCTCGGGCGAAGTGTTGGGCCAAAGGCCCATGTCTCAAAAGTTCCACCAACTGGAAATCATAGAGCGCGACAGCGGTTTGTCGGACCGGCTGCTTCGACCGCTCTCGGCCAAACTGCTGGCGCCCACGCTTCCCGAACGAGAAGGGGTCGTGGACCGGGAAAAATTATATGGGATCAGCGGAAGGTCGCGGAAGGAGCTTTTGGAATTGGCCGCGAAGTATGGGATCGAGGAGCCTCCCACTCCCTCGACCGGTTGCCTCCTCACCGAGCCGGATTTCGCCGACAAGGTCCGCGATTTGTTCGACCACAAGCCCCATTATGAGCGGTGGGATTTTGAAACGCTCAAAGTGGGCCGCCACTACCGCCTCGGTCCGAACACCAAGATCATTCTCGGCCGGAACCAGGAGGAGAACCTCAAGCTCGAACTTTTGAACGCGCGGGAATCTATCCTTTTGATTCCGGAAAGCTTCAAGGGACCCTCCGCGTTGATCGTCGGCGAGACCGGAGAGGCGGCGGAAAACAAGGCCATGGAATTGATCCTTCAATACAGCAAACTGGGGAAATCAAGCCCGGCGCCCCAGGCGAGGTTCGAGCGCCGTCAGAGCGGCGGTCGAGACTTTCTTTCCTGGCCGCCGGCCGGTGCCGAACGGAATTTGGAGAGCCTCCGGATCGGGGGGCAATGAAAGGACGTGGAGCCATGAACGCGGTCATTAAAAAAATAACGAACTTGATCAACGCCGAAGAAGATGCCGTCAAGTGCGCCGCCGTGCGCGTCCTGGGCGAACTGGGTGTCAAGGAAAAGGCCGTGGTGAAGCTCTTGGGAGAGAAACTGGTCCAAGAGTCCGATGCCGTCAAACTCGCCATCCTCGATTCCTTCATCCGCAATCCCCAAACGGCCGCGTTGCCTTATCTCCTGCCCCTCCTGAAGTTGAACGGGAACCTGCGTCTCAAGGTGATCCATGCCGTGGCGGCCATCGGGCCCCAGGCGATTTCGACGCTGGAGAAAGAATTCAAGAGCGCCACGCTGGTAGAAAAAAAGCTGTTCATCGATATCCTGAGCACCCTTCGCTCCAAGGCCACGGTGGATTTCCTCGTCAGGTCCCTGGTGGGGGGCGACTTGGAACTCCTCAAATACATCTGTTTTTCGCTCCGGAACCAGCTCGAGAAAATGCAGCGGCCGGAGAAACTCTATCTGCTGGAGAAGGTCGATAAATTCCTCCAGCTCGAGGCAGTGAAGAAGAACGACGAAATGACGACTTCCGGCGTGCTGCTGCTGGGATTTATCGGCGAGACGCAGGTGAAGAAGAACCTGCTCAAGTTTTTCGACCGGAAACGTTCGTTTTACGTGCGGCGCAACGCCCTGATCAGCCTCGCGCGTCTCAATTTGTCGGGCGCGGGGCATGAAGACGTGGCCGAGGAGGTTTTTCCGCTCTTGAACGACCCCGATTTCCCGAATGTGGTTCGCAACGCGCTCGCCGTGCTGGAAAAAATCAACCTTCCGCGCCGCTTCGCCGCGCAGCTGCCCAAGCTCCTCGAGACCACGCGCCACCCGGCCGTCAAGCGGTTTGCCCTGACCCGTCTCGCCGCGCTGGGCAACAAGAGCACCATCCAGCTCATGATCTCCCATTTGGATTCGAACGACCCCATGGTCCGGGACGCGGCCTGCGAGGCGCTCGGCGGTCTGCCGCGCGCCGTGCCCGAACTGCAGAAAAAACTCGAGGCTACCCGCGAACTCGACAAGGGAGAAAAAATCGCTCTCATCCTCAGGAAGCACAAGGATTACTTCACCCGCGAACGCGCCCGGTCGATCTATGTCAAATTGGAAAAGTCCCTGGCAAAAGGGGACGAGCAGCACCGGATTTTTTCTCTGCTCCTGAAGCATGTCCATCCGGACTATTTTTACGCCGAGACGCTCAAAAAGGCGCGCCAGGTGAAACGGGCGAAGAAGTTCGAATCGTCAAAAAAATACCTGGATCTCCTGGCCACGGGCTTGTTTTACACGGATGACGTGCGCTATGAGCTCGCCAGCGTGCTCCTGAAGCTTTCCAAGAAAGACCTGACGTCGGCCACGCGCAGCGAAGATCCCGCGCTCAACCTTTTTTCGGCGCTGGCCCGGGTCAATCTCGGGAATCTGATCAAGCAGGTCAAGGCCGACCGCTCGCTGGACGTGAATGACCTCTATTATCTGGGATTCCATTTCTCGGAAAGACAGTTCGAACAGAAGGCCTTCGGCGTGGAGGTCCTCAAACACCTGCTCAAGAAATTCCCGCGCGCCAAAGTCAAATCGGCCGCTAAAAAGAAACTTCAACTCGCCGGGCCCGTGGCCGCCGCCAAGGAATCGGCGTTTGCCTCCTCTTCGCGCGAACCGCGCCCCGCTCTCACTGCGGTCCGGTGATCGACGGATTCACGCCTGAGCCTTTGCGGCGGGAAAGAAAGTAGTGCAGGACCGCCAGCACGGCGGCCCAGACGGCGAAGACACTCGCCAGGCTGAAGACATTTTTCGGACCGATCGAATCGTATAAAAATCCGCTCAGCCCCAACCCAATCATGCCCCCGAGACCGTAAGAAGACGCGTTCAGAAGCCCCTGTCCGCTGTTGCGCAACCGGGCCGGCACCGTCTTGTTCAAGTAAGTCCAGCTGGCGACGTGAAAGGCCGCGAAAGTCACGGCGTGCATGGCCTGGGCCAGGAGAATAAACGGCAGGGACTCCGCCGAGCCGAGGATCCACCAGCGCCAGGCGGCGACAACGCAGGAGAAAATCAGGACGGTCTCCGGCCGGAGTCTGCGGAACCAGCGGTGATATTGCATGAGCAATACCACTTCGCAAATCACGCTCAGGCCCCAGGCCGCGCCGATGAACGAGCGCGAATAGCCGGATTCTTCCAGATAGATAGTGAAAAAACCGTAATAAGCGCCGTGGCTGATTTGCATCCAGGCGCAGGTCGCGATGAATAGAAAAAGATCCCGTCTGCCGAGCAGGGAAAAAATGTGCTCGCCCTTGCGGGCGTCGGCCGGCCGCGCGCTCGGCGGGATCCGGAACGAGACCGCCGCGAGCAGGACCAGCAGGACGAAGATCGCGTACAAAGCGGTCTTGAGGGGGAACCGGTCCAGGACCCAGCCCCCGATCCACGAAGTGAGAATGAAGCCCACCGATCCCCAGACCCGGATCTGGCCGTAATTTCCGCCTCGGAGCTCGATCATTTCCCACGTGGTGGCCTCGACGAGCGGGATCACCGCGGTGCGGAAGAACGAATAAAGGCTGATGCCGATCAGCATGGGGAGGAAGCCCGTGAAATAAAGGCACAAAAGAAAAGCCCCCGCGCTCGCGGCGGAGGTGAATACGGAAATGTCCCGCCGGGACCAGGCCCGGTCGGCGATATGGCTCCACACCACGGGACTCACGATTTTCATGAGCGCCATCGCGGCGGAAAGCGCGCCGATCTGGCGGCTGGAGAAGTCCAGGTGATAACAGTAGAGATTGAAGTAGGGCAGGAAGACGCCGAGGATGGCGAAAAAGAGAAAATACGTCAGCGATAAAATCGATGAATGATTCGAGTTTTCTTTCATGAAGGCCGGGGCCGGATCCTTTTGCCCGGCTACGATATTTATCGGCAATAAAATTTGCAATTTCACCGCGCGGCGGTTATATTTGTTTTTGGCAAACCCGTGCGAAAGCCGGGGGCGCAAAACTATAGAGCCTAAACCCGCGGAAGGCCGCTTCGCCGGCGCCGGGGGCATGGCAGTCAGCTGCCGTATTCACCGTTTCCCTCCCTGCCTTTGCTTACGGTGGATATGCCAAACTGAAGGTTGTGCGTTGGGACGAGGAACCCGGCGCGCGGTGCTTCAGTGGTCCTCATAACGCCCATGCGATTGCATGGGCATTTTATTTTGTGTATGATTGAAGTTGGATGATTTCCTGCGGATGATTTCCTTAAAAACCGGTCTTCTTTACAGCGAGCTTTACACCCGCCACGTCACCGGGCCGAATCATCCGGAAAGGCCCGAGCGCATCCGTTACGCCTACGAAAGTCTCAAGCGGGAAGGGGTGCTCGAATCTTTCGTCCGCTGTGAGCCCGCCCCGGCGGACCCGGCATGGATCGAAGACGTTCATTCTCCGGCTTACGTCGGCCATGTCCGCTCAAGCTGCCTGAACGGCAGCCGGGTGCTCGATTCCCTTGACACCGAAATCTGCCACGATTCCTATGAAGTCGCCCGTCTGGCGGCCGGCGGCGTGTTGTCGCTCGTCGACGGCGTCATGGACGGACGGTTCACGAACGCCTTTGCCATGATCCGCCCGCCCGGGCACCATGCCGAGAAAGAGATCGCGCTCGGATTTTGCCTTTTCAATCACGTGGCCATCGCGGCCCGTTACATCCAGAAAAAGTACGGCTTCGAAAAGGTGCTCATCGTGGATTGGGACGTCCATCACGGCAACGGCACGCAGAATCTCTTCTACGAAGACGGTTCCGTGTTTTATTTCAGCGTCCATCAATATCCCTTTTACCCCGGGACCGGATCGTGGGACGAGCGCGGAAAAGGAGGCGGTCTCGGAGCCACGCTCAATGTGCCCCTTCAGGCCGGGTGCGGCGACGCCGAGTACGGCGAAATTTTCGAAAGGGTCTTTTACCGGGAGGCCGTGGCGTTTGACCCGGATTTTGTTCTGATTTCGTGTGGTTTCGACGCCCATCAGAACGACCCCTTGGGACACATGAATGTCACCCGCGCGGGTTACCGCCGGATGACCGAAGCGGTCAAGGCCGTGGCGGAAAGATGCGCCGGGAACCGGATCATTTCACTGCTGGAAGGCGGGTACAATCTGGAGGCCCTGGCCGAGTCCTGCCGCGAACACCTGGAGGCCCTTTCGGATCCGGAAGTGAGATTCAATGGGAGGAGCCCGAGATGAAAATTCAAAAACAGCTTTCTATTTTCTTGGACAACCGGCCGGGGACGCTGGCGCGTCTCTGCAGATCCTTGTCCCGGCACGGCATCAGCATCCAAGCCATGACCATGGCCGATTCGATCGACCACGCCGTGGTCCGCCTGGTGCTGTCCGATCCGCGAAAAGCGGTCCACCTTTTCGAACAGGCCGGTTTGCTCGTTTTGGAAAAAGAGGTCGTTTGCCTGTCCGTCTCCAACAAGGCCGGCGCGCTGGCGGCCATTGCCGAACGCCTCGCCAAGGCCGGCGTGAATATCGAGTACGCCTACTGCGCCGCCGAAGAAAAGCAGCAGAAAGGCCTTTTGGTCCTTCGGCCCTCCCAGGCCGCGAAAGCCCTCCGGGCCCTCAAACGGGGCCGGAACTGAATGCGGCCCGGCGAAGTCCTGGAGTTGACGGTCGATTCCCTGGCCTACGGAGGAGAAGGGATCGCGAGGAAGGGGAGTCTCGTCTTTTTCGTCGAGAACGCCCTGCGCGGTGAAAAGGTCCGGGCGCGCGTCAAAAGCCTCCGGAAAAAATTCGTCCGCGCCGAAACCGTCGAGATCGTCGAACCTTCGCCGGACCGGGCCGAGCCGTTCTGCAAATATTTCGGGACCTGCGGAGGATGCGCCTTCCAGCACCTCGAATATTCAAAACAATTGCTCGAGAAGCAGGCGATGGTGCGGGACATCCTCAAGCATCTCGGCGGCCTGCACAAATTGGAAGTCGAGCCTGTGATTCCTTCCCCCAAGCCGGCGCACTACCGCAACCACATCACGTTCAATATCGACGAGGGGTCGAGGAACTTCCGCTACGGGTTCATCGCCAAAGACAATCACACCCTGATCGAAATCGACGAATGCCCGATATCCGACTCCCGGATCAATTTTGCCCTGCCGGCCCTGCGCGAACGGGTCGGAAAGCTCCCCCCGACCCAGAAGTCGCGCCTCAAAAAGATCATCGTGCGCGTGGGCAGCGAGGGGAAGGCCCGGTACGAACTGGTCAACAAAGGAACGCCGTCCGCGGGGAGCGAGAACTCTTTTGTCGGCTGGGTCGAGGGCGTTCCGATTTATTTTTCCATGGAGTCCTTCTTTCAGACGAATTTTTTTATCCTGCCCCGGATGATCCAGCTGATGCGCGAGATGCTCCGGCCAGCCGGCGAGGAAATGCTGCTCGACCTTTACTCCGGAGTGGGATTTTTCAGCGTGCTCTTCGCGAAGAGCTACCGTTCGGTCTTGGCCATCGAAGAGGGCCGCCAGGCGGTGGGGGACGCCAAGGCCAACCTCGAAACCAACAAGATCGGAAACGTGCGGACGTTTTCGGGGAAGGTGGAGATGGTGTTGAGGAACATCCGTTCGCAGCTCAAGCCGCCGGTCCACGTGATCCTCGATCCGCCCCGGATCGGCGCCGCGAAGCAAGTGATCGATTTTCTGTGTTACGTCCCGATCCAGCGTCTGGTGTACGTCTCGTGCGAGCCCAGCATCTTGGCCCGCGACATCCGCCAGCTTTCCCGCGGCCTGAAAATCAAGCGGGTCGTGCCGCTGGACATGTTTCCGCAAACCAAGCACATCGAGACGCTGGTCCTCATGGAGTCCCATTGACCCGGGCCGACGCGGTCCGGCGAACGAGGAAATAAGCGGCGAGGAGCGGCAGAAGCTGGCTCAACACCGCCAGGCGGTAGCCGCCGGCGTCGGCGAGAAGCGAAAAGGTGGCGCTTCCCACGGCGGACACTTTGGTGGTGAGGCCGTAGAGTCCGAAGCATTCGCCGATCCGGTCCGGAGGCGCGAGCTCCGCGACGGCCTTGCGTCCCGCCGTCCAAATTCCCGCCACCGACAACCCGCCCAGCAGTACGATCCCGCACGCCGCGGCCGCAAACGAACTTGCCGCGGCCGATCCGGCCACGACCAGGGCCAAGGAGCCCACCGAAACGAGATAAATCCTCCGGGCGCCGTGCCGGTCCGTCAGCTTTCCCAACAGGATCCCGAAACCGAAGGCGGAGGCGTTCAACGCGAGAATCGTTTGGATCAGGACGCCCTGGGAAACGGAAAATAATTGCTTCAGAAAGACGGAGATCCAAAGGATGAACGTGTTTAAAACGTCCACGGCGAAAAAATTCCCCAGCAAAAAGAGCGCCAGCGGGCGGTTGTCCGCGAGCAGGGCCAGCGTTTGGCGCCAATGAATTTTTTGGGGCTGCGTCGCGGCCCTTTCCGGAACGCGGAACGCGAGGGGGAGCGAGAAGGCCAGGAAAAGCGCGGCGGCGACGAGAAAGACCCAACGGCGCCCGAATGCGATGTCGGCCGCGTGCGCGAGCGGCAGCGCCAGCAGCACTCCCGCGTAGCCGAGTCCGGTCCCCAGGCCCGAGACGAAGCCCTGCCGTTCGGGAGGCGCGACGACCGGCAGGAGGGAAT
Source organism: Candidatus Omnitrophota bacterium (assembly GCA_016209715.1). GTDB lineage: Bacteria > Omnitrophota > Omnitrophia > Omnitrophales > Omnitrophaceae > JACQVP01. Next base: position 4,186 of record JACQVP010000018.1, on the reverse strand, counting down.
TGTAAAAAACGAGCGAGCAGTGAAAGAGAAGATTGGCCGCGACAAAACCGGCCAGCAGCCACGGCTGGGACGGCGCCCAGGAAAGGCCTGCGGTCGCAGAGACGCATGCCAACGTGGAAATCAAAAGATATTGTTTGGTCTTTCCGGTGCGGTCGGACAGGCGCCCGAGCGGCGGGATCAGGAAGCCGGAAAGGACCATGGACAAGGTGGCGCTCAGGCCGAGGGGGGCCGCTCGGCCGGCCGAGGCCGTGAAGTAAAGCGGGAGGTAGACGGTCACGACGACGGCGGAATAAATCGTGTTGGCGAAATCGTAGAAGGCCCAACTCACGGCCCCGCGCGGCAATGATTTCATGCCTTTCACTATACGTCCATTTTTTATCAAACCGAAGCGCATTGTGGGTATAATTATTTTCATGAAGTTCCAGCCCGGCACCCTCAAAATCAAACGCCACCGTCGGCGCTCGATCGAGACCGCCTACTCGTTCTACGCCGCGCGCACGCTCCAGACCGCCGCGGAACTCAGACTTTTCGAGAGGTTCGGAAAAAAGACCTTCACGGCCCGCGCCGCGGCCGGAATCTTTAAGGCCGATTTGCGCGGGATGACGGTATTCCTGGACGCGTTGGCGGCCCTCGGATGCCTGCGCAAACAAGGGGAGCGGTACCGCAACACGCCGGAAAATCTGGCCGTACATTCTGCCGGATCGGAACTCTATATCGGAGACTCGCTGAGACTCCAGGGCGCTTCCTGGGACGGCTGGGGCCGCCTGAAGCAAATCATCCTTTCCGGCAAACCGGCGGTGGCCCCGCCCTTCCGCAGCCGGGACCGGTCCGCGGTCCGGGACTTCGCCCGGCACAACACGGCGGCGGGGCATGCGCCGGAACTTGCCCGCGGCCTCGGCCTGCGCGGCACCGACAGGCTGCTGGATTTGGGCTGCGGCCCGGGAACTTTCTCGGCCTATTTCCTGAAGCAATATCCGCTTCTGCGCGCCACGCTTTTCGATCTTCCGGCGACACTGCGCGAGACCCGCTCGCTTCTCCGGCGCTACCGGTTGGGCGGCCGGGTCCGCTTTCAGGCCGGCGATTTTCTAAAAGATCCCATCCCCGTCGGGCACGACGCGGTATTTCTGTCTCACATCGTCCACGGATTGAACGAAAACGACAACCGCAAGCTTTTGCGCAAGGTCTTCGCGGCAATGGAGCCGGGCGGGAGAATTTTTATCCAGGATTTTTTTCTGGAGCCGGACCGTGCCGCGCCGGAATTTGCGGCCTTGTTCTCGCTGAACATGCTGGTTCACACGCCCGGCGGGCGGTCCTATTCTTTTGATGAAACGGCGGAGTGGCTACGGGCCGCCGGTTTCCGGCGCGTCCGGAAACGGCCGCAGTGTTATCCCCGCTCGATCCGGATTTTGGAGGGAACCCGATGAAGCCGCCTTCGGGCGGGCCCCGGCGTTTGGAAAATCGCGTCGCCATCGTGACCGGCGCCGGCCGGGGATTGGGCCGCGCCGTGGCCCTGGCCTATGCCCGCGAAGGCGCGAAAGTGGTGATCCTGAGCCGCCACGGGGAAGACCTCGAGAAGGTGGCCCGCGCCGCGAAACAGAGAAAGGGCGAGATGATGGCCGTGGAAGGGGATGTTTCTCGCCGGGAGGACGTGGTGCGGATGATCGGTGAGACCATGAACCATTTCGGAAAGATCGATATCCTCGTCAACAACGCGGGCGTGCTCACCGGCCGCGCCCCGCTGCAGGACGTGGAAGAAAAAGATTGGGACTACACCCTCGAAGTGAATTTGAAAGGGGCTTTTTTATGCACGAAATACGTCCTTCCGGTCATGATCCGGCGCAAGAACGGCGTGATCCTGTACGTTTCCTCGGGGGCCGGGAAACGGGAAGCCCCGACTTGGGGGCCGTACGCCGTTTCCAAATTCGGGCTGGAAGGCCTCAGTCTCGCGGTGGCGGCCGAAACGCGGTCTTGGGGGATCCGGGTCAACACGGTCAATCCCGGCGGCGTTCATACCGCCATGCGGCGGAAGGCGTACCCCGATGAAAATCCCATGAGCCTTCCCGCGCCGGAAGAAGTGGCGCCTTTCTTCGTCTGGCTGGCGTCCGCCGAGGCCCGGCAAGTGAGCGGGCAGTCGCTCGATTTTCGCGAGTGGGCCCAATCGCCCGCCGGTAAGAAATATGCCCGTTGACGGCGCGATCCGGGCAGCGGTGTTCGATCTGGACGGGACGCTCGTAAATTCCCGGGCCGACATCACCCAATCGGTCAATCATGCCTTGGAGGGCGTGGGACTGCCGCCCCTTTCCGAGGATGAAATCGGGGCGCACGTGGGACGGGGCGTGACGAACCTCGTGCGCTCGGTGCTGGGCGAGTCTCATCAGGATCTGTTCAAAAAGGCCCTGGCCCGGTTCAAAAAGCACTATTCCGAGCATTTGCTGGACCACACCGCGCTGTATCCCGGCGTGGCGGACACCCTCGAGCGTTTGAGCGGCCTCAAGAAGGCCGTGCTCACGAACAAACCCACGGAATATTCCGTCCGCATTTTGCGCGGCCTGCGAGTCGAGCGATATTTTGATTCGGTCCTCGGCGGCGACGCGCTGCCCGTGAAAAAACCCGCTCCGGACGCCCTCCTCCTGCTGGCGGCCCGGTTCGGTCTGAGGCCGGAGGAAATTCTCATGGTCGGAGACAGCGCCATCGACGTGGAGGCCGGGAAAAACGCCGGCGTCCGGACCTGCGCCGTGACGTACGGTTTCGGGACCCGCGCCGAATTGGAAGCGGCGGGCGCGGACTGTCTGGTGGGGCATTTCGGCGAGCTGGCGCGGCTTTGCCGCGCGCCGGGCGAGGCGTGATATAATCAAACCCGAGTGATAGAACCGGAGCAGTCGCTTCAAAGGAGGAGGGATGGTCTGGTTTTGGCAAAAAAAGGGCGGTGATTTTCCGAAAGACGTGGGTCGTAACGATCCCTGTCCCTGCGGCAGCGGGAAGAAGTTTAAAAAGTGCTGCTATGATAAAATAGAAAGAAAGAAGGAGCCCAAGTCGCCCAATCCGACGCCGGGCGGCTATTGATTCAAGAATCAAAAACAATACCACAGGAGGGAATTATGAAGAAAGCGGTTTTGTGTCTCGTGCTGTCGTTTTTTGTCTGCGTGTCTTCGGCCTTGGCCAACCACGGGTCCGAAGAATTTCCGTCACTTCATGAAAAATATTTCATGAAAGTGCATTTCCTTCTTAAGCATGAAAAGCAGTTGGCGCTGACGGAGGAGCAGGTCCAGGCGCTGACCGAACGCAAGTTTGAGATGAAACGGCAACTGATCCAGGCGGAGTCGCAGAAGAAGCTTTTCATGCTCGATATCTACAAAAAGCTTCACACCGACGCGCCGAACGTGGACGAGATCAACGCCTTGATCGACAGCAAGACGGAAGTCAAGAAGACGCTGGCCAAGTCGCTGGTCCAGGCCCTGGTCGACGCCAAGTCGCTGCTGACGCCGGAACAGAGGGAAAAGGCGAAGGAGTTGTACAAGGCTTACAAGTACGGCTGTGAAAAGAAAGAATGCCCGATGGAGAAAGGCCGCGGCGGCAAGCGCGGCAAGTGAGGCAGGGGTTCAGGTCTTGCGGATTTCTTTCGCGAAATCATCCAGACGGATGTACCGGTCCACGTACCGGTACATCTCGTCTGGAAAGCTGTTCTCAAAGCAGGCGATGTGGACGACTTTGCCCATCGTTTGTACCGCTTCTATGGCGTTGACATAATCCTGATCGCCGCTTACGATGATGCCCACGTCGAAAGCGCCGCGCATGCCCAGCATGAGGAAATCGGTTACCAGGGCCACATCCACCCCTTTTTCCTTGTTCTTCTGACGCAGTTTGTTGGTGACTTTGATGCCGTGCTTGGTCAGTTGGGATTGAAGGGTCAGCATCTTCTGATGCCAGAATTGTTCGGTTTTGGAACGGATGTCGTGCTCCTGGGCGGTGGAAGAGTAAAAATAGGTACGGATGTGGTCGTAGCCGCGGGACAGGCGTTTCAGGAGCTTGAAGATATCGACTTCGAACGTGGAGTCCGCGATTTTCTCGGCGTAACGGGCCGTCCCGCCCGACAGATTCGAAGCGTCAATGAAGATCACCAATTTCTTGAGCATGATTGCTTATAGCATACATTCGGCAAAAGTCACTCATTCTTTATCGTAAACAT